>LUZK01000178.1 GCA_001603595.1 Bacteroidales bacterium Bact_19 | reverse complement strand
TTAATCTCAACATATAATATTAACTCAGAATTAACTAAAGTTTTTACAGGTAATCTAAATTCTGGATTATATTTCATAAAGGTTTTCGATGGCAATAAGGACATAACAAAATTGAAATTTACCAAAATTTAAGAATATGCAGAAGTTATTATTATCAATCAGCATTGTATTAATTTCTGGAGTGGCATTCGCTCAGTTCGGGGGTGGTTCTGGAACCGAAGTTGACCCTTACAGAATCTATACCAAAGAGCATCTTGAAGAACTTTCAGATAGTATTATTGCATATAATTCTTTTGAAGGAAAGCATTTTAGGTTAATGAATAATATAAATGAGCCTCTAACAGAACCGATTGGCACTGGAGCAACACCAGCAACATTTTTTCAAGGATTTTTTCATGGTTGCAATCATTATATTTCTGTTAATTTTGAGGAGGACAACAATTCAACATATAGTCTGTTTACAAGATTAGGTCAAAACTCCACAATCGATTCATTGATACTTGAAGGATATATGTTTAGATGCAATGGATTTGCACAGAAAAATATAGGAACCATAAGCAATTGTATTAATAATGTATTTACTAATAATTTGTTTTTTGAAGATTTTGACTGTGCGTTTTTTCAAGCAGGAATATGTGGCGAAAATCAAGGTTTGATTAGAGGTTGCATAAACAATTCGAATATATACAATAGTTTTCAAATAGCAGGGATTGCTTATAGTAACTTTGGACAAATCTATGATTGTACTAATAATGGGAATATTTTTGGTTCAAATTGCACTTATACCCTAGCTGGAATAGTACATTTTAACCATATTAACGGAATAATAGATAATTGTAATAACAATGGAGATATTACTTTTAGCGAGGAGTATTTGACCGGTTCATTTGCCGGTGGAATCTGTGCAATACAGCTCGGTGGTAATATAGTCAATTGTAAAAATCAAGGTAAAATTTATAACAAAGCTTTTGTGTTTTCGGGTGGAATTTCAGGAATTTTTAAATCAGGCATAATCCTAAACTGTGAAAATAATGGTGAATTACTAGGAAAGCATCATATTGGTGGAATTGTTGGTGGATACTATTCATTGGATTTTAATGGTTCTTCAGATACTATCGGTACTATAATTAAAAACTGTTTCAACAGCGGAAAAATATCAGCCGATAGTATTTCTTACGGCATTCGCGGAGATATGCATTATACAGATACTGTTTCAAATTGCCTTAATATCGGAGAAATTGTTGGTTCTGCAATAGTTGACACATCTTCAAATGAGAACACCTATATATCCAATAATTTTTATGACAAACAAATGAT
>LUZK01000015.1 GCA_001603595.1 Bacteroidales bacterium Bact_19 | reverse complement strand
CAGTAAAATCAACTATTATACTTTAACTATTTTTTTTAAATGAATTAGGCTAAAACATAGATAAATAATAGAAATTTCTATTATAAAACATTAAAAAAAATCCTCAAGAATGAGGATTTTTAACATTTGTTATAAATATTATCTTATCAACTGAACATGTCCTGAATAAGTATGCCCTATATTGTAATAATCTGTGAAAGTTACGTACCAATAATAAACTCCATTAGGTAAATAAGGATCTCCTTTCATCCTGGAACCTCTGGTTCCATCCCAGGCACCATCACCACAAGTATCGCAACCTCCATTTGGATTGAAAACATCTGTATAAAATACTAACTCACCCCAACGATTATAAATTTTCATTTCAAATGAATGCCGATTAATGCCTTCTCCGCAAATTCTAAAACAATCATTCATTCCATCTCCGTTGGGAGTGAAAGCCGTAGGAGCATATACTGTGTGCTGATCATTAACCAGAATTTTTCTCATGGCAGTATCTCTACAGCCTTGTTCATTTTCAACAACAAGAGTAACTTCATATTCTCCAATATTTCTGAAATAATGCACTGGTTCTTTGAAGTTTATTGTAGAATCTCCATCACCGTAATACCAGAAGTAATAATTTATTTTATCATTCTCATCCGATAAGGCTTTAAATTTAATCATAGGATTTAGAATTCCGACGACTTCCGGATTAGCAATAAAATTAGCATAAGGACGTGGAAAAATATTGACGAATGAACTTTTTGTCAAACTATTTTTACATCCATACATATCAGTTACTTCGAGGCTAACATTATAAGTTCCGCCCTGAAAATATGCATGATAAGGATTTTTAACAAAAGCAAACTTATTGTCTCCAAAATCCCATCGATAGCTGTAATGAGATACTGTATCTAAAGCTTGGAAAGAAAGCGGAGTCCCCGGACATCCTTCTATAGGATCAACTATAAAATCCACGTAAGGTAATGGTTCGACATAAATCATAATAGAGTCAACCGCTGCGGGAGTTTCACAATCGTCATCAACTGTAAGGATTAAATTTGTTGTTTCAGTTGGGTAAAATATGAACGGATTAGCAATAATCTCACCGAGATGATTAACTATAGTATAAGGTCCTCCGTTACCTCCCGAAATATCAAGCTCTATGTAAACCCCTTTACCTTCGCAAACATGATTAACACTATTATTCACATTCGCAATTGTAATCGGAGGTAAAACATTTACTGTTACACCACTACTAAGAGCAGTGCACCCATTGTTATCCGTAACAGTTAGATTATAATTAGTGGTTGTTTGAGGACTGGTATTAAACATGTGGACAAATTGTTCTTCGCCGTTGTCTCCCAACCAATAAAACTGGTAAGGTTGTGATCCGCCGGCAGCCTGAGCAATAACGGTAGCTGTTCCTCCTAAACAAATTGTAGGGTTATATAAAGGTAAAATTCT
Source organism: Bacteroidales bacterium Bact_19 (assembly GCA_001603595.1). Taxonomy (GTDB): domain Bacteria; phylum Bacteroidota; class Bacteroidia; order Bacteroidales; family ML635J-15; genus Bact-19. The sequence continues at coordinate 51,671 of LUZK01000015.1, read as the reverse complement.
TAATTGCTGAGGAGCCGAAATTGTTGAGTTTCCATAAACTCTACAATTATTTGCATCGGCGACGGTAAGGAAATAGTTGCCCGGAGCTACTGTTATCTGATTTGATTGAGCATTATTCGACCAGAGATAGTTGTATGGTGGTGTACCGCCAGTTACCAAAGCAGTAATACTTCCATCATTTGAGTCATGGCACTTTGCATTTTCGTTTTGCAAATTTAAATTTAATGCTGTTGGTTGAGTTACAATGAACATTGTATCAGCTTTACAGCCTATTCGGTCAGTTACTGTTACAGTATAAAGACCTGCACATAGATTGTTAAGATTTGGACCACTGGCTGCCCAACTATAACTAAACGGTTGCAATCCTCCATTAATTTGAAGATGTGCTGAACCATCGCAAGATTGATAACATTTAGCATTATTTACTGTCAGATTAACAGACATCTCAGGGCTGACGATAATCTCGCTTACGGCTTGATTACTTACGCAACCGTTAGCATCAACAACATAAACAGTATAGGTTATATCATTATGCGGAACAGTGTTAAATGTTTGAGGACCTGGATTAAAACCTGTACCATCACCATTATCCCAGTAATAAACATAAGGTGCAGTACCTCCCATTTCCTGAGCAATGATGTTTACAGATTGATTTTCACAAATGGCATAATTTCCTGATGTTGAAACCTGAAGCAAATTTGGTTGAGTAATATTAAACATGTGGAAAAGACTGCATCCGTTTGCGTCAGAAATTGTAACCAAATATTGACCGGCAGCAATTCCGGTATGATCTGCCATATTAAATCCATCACTCCATAAATAATAGTATGGTGGGGTACCTCCGTCAGCATCAACATGAGCTGATCCGGTGAGTGTATTGTAACACAGAACATTACTTGAACTTGATGTGAATGTTAATGGTGGTGGTTGATTTATTGTAAATGAGGTTTGATAGGTACAAGCATTGTGATCCATTACTATTACAGAATAATCTCCTACACAAAGATTCATCATCACATTAGTGGAAGATCCCCATGTGTAACTATATGGAGGCGTTCCACCGGTTGGTAAGACAGTAGCCCTACCTCTACATGATTCAAAGCAAGGATCATCTTCAATTACCAAATCTGCTCCAACAGGTGTAGGAACAAATATTTCAAGGGTGTAGGTGTCAGATAATAATTCCTCGGTTACAGTACAAGATATAGTATGATAACCTGGTGTAGGAAAATTTATTACATAAGGTCCTTGTCCCTCTCCACTAATTATATTAGCATTATCAAAATCCCAATTAAAAATAGCAAGACTTGGCACAATATCTCCTGTAAAAACAATATTTATATTGTCTCCAAAACATAAAGGAGTGGATGCTGTAAATTCAGAGACGGGTATATGATAAAAATAAACACTGATTTGATCAGAAGAAACACAGTTGGGAGGTAGGCTGGTTTCTGTCCACTGGAAAGTATAAGTTCCTAAATTACTTACAAAAACAGAAGCATTTGCACTTGTTGGATTTAAGATATTTGCGGTTCCGGGCCCCGAAACAAATGACCACTCTCCAGTATTTCCGGGAGCAGGGTAAGCTACTAAATTAGTATTTAATTGAGGTACTGAAAAATCCGGACCCAAATTAACAACAGGCGGTTGAACAACCTGCACTGTAGTATATAATGTAATTGTATCACAAGGAAAAAGAACTTGCACCCAATAGGTAGTCGTTTGATTTGGAGTAACTTGAATGGAGTTTACATCAGTATCTCCTGTACTCCAGATTGTTTGAACATGCTGAGGATTTGGAGTATTTAATTGTAATGTTAAAGTAGCAGGATCTCCAACACATACAGGAGAATCATTAATTAACACAGGGTTAATGCTAAAGGCATCTGTTATTGTAATTACATGTTCTGTGGTACTGGTTGAACAAGGACAGCCATTTTCAAAAGTTAGAATAATTGTTCTGTCGCCTGTAGGATAACCTAGGTCATAGGCATCAAAATAAACGATAATATTTTGCTGTCCTGCAGGAATTACCAAATTCGTAGGTATTGGGGAATAATCCACACCTGGCACAGCAGTACCGGAAATGGATATTTCAACCGGTACAGGTTGATTTAGAGGAGTTGCATCTGTTCGGCTAAATACAATATAATTAGAGCATCCTCGCATAACCGAAACTGCAGGTGACCATGAATTGAAACTCTGAACAGTGTAGTTTTCTCCTGACACGAAAGATGCAGCTTTTAAAAATACCGCAGAATCGTAAATACCATCATAAACATCGGCAATAGCAAGCTTAATATTATATGTTGCACAAGGTGTTACCGGTTTTGTTGCTGTTAAAGTAACAGTCATCCCATCATATTGTATGTTTGCACTTCCTTGATTATCTATGTAATATTGTGAATTTACGATATGGTTAACGTTGTTAATTGTAACTGGAGTACTTGTTCCTGGGATTAACGCAATATTCACATTATTATAATTTTCGGGGCCTCCGCTAAGTAAAAATGCAAAGACGTCATTATAACTAGAATTTGCGAATTCAGGATATTCCTCACTGGCAAAAACATATTGAAACTCCAGAACATTTGAAGCAGGGACAAAATTAAAAGAAAGAATAGCAGCATCGTAAGTTGTTCCATTGGCAATACTATTTAAAATTGGACTTCCGGATTGCCCAAGATTAGTGCCTGAAGAACCTGTATTATTAGGTCCTACGGCTGTTGCAACGTTTCCAGATGCCATTATCACTCCGTCGGCAAAATCCAATCCAGGAATCCCATTATAAAAATATCCTATTGCACTGCTATGCCCAGTGTATTGTATATTATCAGCCGTTAAACATCCCGTTATTAATACGTCTTGAACCAGTTGATTAACAGTGTATTGAGTAGTACTTACAGATAAAACTTTATGAAATCCTTCCATTTCTTGTGAAAAAATACATAAACCCACACTACCCTGATCAGGGTCTCCTAATTTCCAAAATCTTGCTAATATTTCTTGCCCTTGTAATTCATAGCTTGGATTTAATGTCAAAAAACCCTGAGTACTACGAAAAACATCGCATTTTATTTCATGATATTCACCATCTTCAAATTTATAAAAAGCCAAACCAAATAAAGTTTCTTCGGTGAAATTCATTCTTACTGTAGCCCATCCGGTTTCAGGAACAACAAATTTAAAATATGAACTTGCTCCGGGATACATCCTGTAACATCTCGGAATTTCAAGATCATTTCCTTGAGTGTTGTCAAACAAATATTCTACATTCTCACAATACTCATGCACATTTATAAAAATAGCAGTTTCATAATTACTGCTTAATAGCTGTTGCGAATAAATATTGCCAGCAATAAGTGAAATAAAAATCAATAAACCAAATTTTATTCTCATATTATAATTTTAATTTAACACCTTTTTAACGTTAATTTTAAGATTTAGTTGCCAATTTTTTATAAAAATATCCAAATAAATCCAAAATGTTTTAAGATTTTTTCTTTTTGTGAAAAATTATAACTGTATAATATTTTTCCTGAAAGGATATCGTCATCTTCTAAAATAACTTCTTCTCCGGAAAAATTGATCAAAACTCTTATCCTTTCTTCATCATACACTCTCTCGATAATATCAAGACTTTGAAATTTATCAAAATTAAGCCTACCTCTCGAAAATGATTTATATTGTTTTCGTATTGAAATCATCTCTTTCAAATTAAGAAAGACTTTGGCTTCAATAGTATTTTCATCTTTGATTTTGATAAGTACTTCATCCCAATTTATTTTTCCTCTCACAAGATTTCTTGTATCATCATGTCCAGTGATTTTGATTTGGTTATTATAATATGCCCAATCGTTAGTTTTAGCAAATTCATCGCCATAATAAATCACCGGGGTACCTGGAAGTGTGAGCATCAAATTAAAAGCGGCAAGAATTTTATCCGGATCCATTTTAAATAATTCGCTTAACCTTGCAGAAATTCCTTCACCAACCCTGAAATCCCATTTAGGGTCGTGACAATAAGTTTCGTGAATGAATTTTCTATCTTCTTCGCTGACATAAACTAATTCAAGGCTTAGTTCATCGTGGCATCTTAAAAATGTGAACCATTGACTATTTTCGGGGATTACTGGGGTAACGCTTAGATCCAGTATGTTTTTCACAGGTTCCAATGATTTAAGGGCAATTGATTTAAACATTTGGGGCATTAGCGGAAAATTATATCCGGCATGACATTCGTCACCATCACCCATGTATTTAACTACTTCTTTTGGTGGTTGGCAAGCTTCTGCCAGCAACATAACAGATGGGTTTATAAAATCAATAACTGCTCTGAAAAATTTTACGATATTATGAGTATTTTCAAGATTTTCACAATCTGTATCTTCTTCCTTCCACAAGTAAGGTATTGCGTCTGCTCTGAACCCGTCAACCCCTTTATCTATCCAAAACATAAAATTTCGACACATATCAAATAAGACGTTGGGATTTCTATAATTCAAATCCGGCTGGAACTCAAAAAATCTATGGAAATAATATTTACCGTTTTCATGTTTTTCCCAGTTGCTGTGGCACATTCCTTTAAATAGTAACCTACATTTAGAATACCCCCTATCATTGTCGCTCCAGATATAATAATCGGAATAGATATTTTTCTCAGGTAGAGCAGATTTTTTAAACCAATAATGTTGATTTGAAGTATGATTTATGGCAATATCAAAAATAACTTTTATCTCTTTTTCGTGAGCTAAATTCAAAAAATCATAAAAAACTTTTTGTCCTTTTTCACCAACTAAATTTTTTCGTATTAAGCGATAATCAGAAATATCAAACCCTGCATCTCTCATTGGTGATTCTAATACCGGTAAAAGCCATAAACAATTAACTCCCAAATCTTTCAGATAAGGTAATTTATCAATTAGCCCGGAAAAATCATTGTTAAACAAATCCACATAGAGAGAATATACTACAGCATCTTTATACCATTCTGGGTTACTTTCATTCTTTTTCGGCTTCGATTCGTATTCGTCTTTGTAATCTTTTAATTCCCAAATAAAATTTTCAAGACTCTTAGTTGGGAAATCCGGGTATAACTCTTTAAAAATTTTTGTTAATTTATTCTTTATACTGTCCATAAAAAATTTTGAATTTTTCGATATTTTATTACATTTGTAAAAATAAATTAAAATAATTAAAAATCAAAATATATGAAAAAAATTGCTGTTATATTATCAGGATGTGGAGTTTACGATGGTAGCGAAATTCATGAAGCTACTTTGAGTTTGTACGCTCTTTCGAAAAATGAAGTTGGTTATGAATGCTTTGCTCCAGACAAAGAACAATTCCACGTAATTAATCACTACACCGGCGAGGTAACAAATGAAAAAAGAAATGTTTTAGTTGAAGCTGCTCGCATTGCAAGAGGGAAGATTAAACCTTTATCGGAATTAAATGTGAAAGATTTCGATGGTGTATTATTGCCTGGAGGTTATGGAGCAGCAAAAAATCTTTCGACTTATGCAATTGATGGCGAAAATTATAAAGTAGATGAATTAGTGGCTGAAAAGTTAAAAGATTTTCACGCTGCAAAAAAGCCAATTGCAGCACTATGTATTGCTCCAATGATTGTTGCAAAAGTTATAGGAGGAATTATTACAATCGGGAACGATAAAAACACTGCACTTATAGCAGAAAAACAAGGAGCAAAACATGTTAACAAAAACTATGATGAAGTTGCAATAGACGAAGTTAATAAAATTGTTACAACACCCTGTTATATGCTCGCAGATACAATTTATAAAACTGCTGTGGGAATTGAATCTGCTGTAGAAGCGATGCTGGGATTGATAAAATAAAAACACCGCCATGGCGGTGTTTTTTATGTTTGTTTAAATTCTATTGTTACATTTCCTGTTTGGTATCCGGTACCGGGTTTTGGTTCGTATTTCCATTGTCGAACGGCATCCATAGCCGGTCTGACACATCTATCACAAGTTGTACTGACAAGGCTTACATCTGTAACATCCCCTCTTTCATTCACTGTAATTCTGAGTACCACTTTTCCTGTAAGGTTTTCTTGTGGTGTTGGTTCGACAGTGAAAACTTTACGGCGACCGGTTATACTACCCCCAACACCGCCTGGTCCTGTACCTGAGCCAGAACCGTCCAAACCCGTCCCCGGATTTCCACTACCTGTACCGGTGCCGGAAGACCCTGAGCCTGTACCATTCCCAAAAACATTTCCGCCAAACAGATTATTTATTCTATCAGCGTTAGGATTTGTAGGTTTTGTATTTTGAGTAGTAGTTTGATCTGTATTAGTTTGCGTGTTTGGAGTATTATTAACGGTTGGAACAGTACTTGACTGCATGGAGGCGGCATCTTCGAAACTTTGAGTGTTGACACCAGATGTTGAAGTGTTTTGAGAAGAGGCATTTTGTTCATTGTGTGAGGCAGATAAGGAAGCACCCGCATCTCGATTGCCACCTCCGGCAAAGTCAATTAGTATAGCCTCTTCAGGAGGAAGAGGCAATGGGGTTTTAAATCCGAGCAACAAAAGCAAAACTATTACAAAAACAATATATAATATTGCTCCTATTACTCCGTGAATATGTTGTTTTATCCAATCGTTCATTTATTTACTTATTGGTTGAGTTGCAAGAATTAACTTCCATTTATTATCTTTAGCGATATTCATTATTTTAACAACTTGTTCCATTGGCACTGTTCTGTCAACATGCAATGAAACATAGGGTTCATTTTGACCTGCGACGGCTTTTTTAAGTAGAGTTTCAACTTCCGATTCGGCACAATAAGTAGTTCCAACAGCAAAGGCATATGTACCATCCTGCAAATCTTTAATTGAAACTGATGCTATTGGATTTGCTTCGGTTTGAGAATTACTTTGTGGCAACAATAATTTTAAAGCATTAGGTGCTATTAGAGTTGATGTTACCATAAAAAATATCAATAGCAAAAACACTATGTCGGTCATTGACGCCATACTGAATTCTGCACTGATTTTATTTCGAGATTTTATTGCCATAATCTGTCTTATTTTACAGGTTGATTAAGAATATCCATAAATTCGGTTGTTTTTGCTTCTAATTGAGTTACCAAATTTGATACTCTTGCTACAAGAATATTATATCCGAAATAAGCTATGATACCAACGACTAGCCCTCCAACGGTAGTTACCATTGCGGTATAAATACCATTTGAAAGACGAGTAACATCAATATTATTACCGGCAGTAGCCATATCATAAAAAGCGCGAACCATACCAATAACAGTACCTAAAAAACCAATCATTGGAGCACCTCCGGCAATAGAAGCCAGAATCGGGAGTCCTTTTTCAAGTTTAGCAACTTCTTGTTTACCTACATTTTCAATAGCAGTATTAACATCGCTTAATGGTCGTCCAATTCTCATAACGCCTTTTTCAATCATTCTGGCAATAGGACCATCATTTATACGGCAAGTATCAAGAGCTTGTTCGATTTTTCCTTCGAGGATAAAATTACGAATATTATCCATAAAAGATTTTTGTTCTTTTGATGCCTTTTTAATTGCAATAAAGCGGTCAATGAAAATATAAACTGCCACAACCGACAAAAAAGCTAAAATAATCATTATCCAACCACCCTTGGTAGCCAATTCAAAAAAAGACAAAGTCAGTTCTCCGGATTCTCCCTGAACTGCAGCATTTTGTAAAGTATCAACATTTAATAACAACATATTACATCCGATTTTAATTATTCCACGAATTTAAAAACATTCCAAGGACCATAAAATTTTTATTAACTTATTTTATTAACAAATCACTGTTAAATCTTATTTAATAAACGATGCTTTAAAAAAATTATTTTATAGATAATAATTTTTGTAAATTTTCACAAAACAAAAAGAATAACTAAATTTGCAAAAAAAAGATTATGAAATTTTTCTTAGATACAGCTAATCTGGAGCAAATTAAGGAAGCTCAAGCCTTAGGTGTAATTGATGGTGTTACTACAAATCCATCATTGATGGCAAAAGAAGGCATTGCAGGAAAACAAAACATCCTCGACCATTATGTAAAAATTTGCAACATCGTTGACGGCGATGTAAGTGCCGAAGTTATTAGTACAGATTTCGAAGGAATGATAAAAGAAGGCGAAGAACTTGCTGCATTACATCCACAGATTGTTGTTAAAGTACCGGTTATAAAGGATGGGATAAAAGCTATAAAGTACTTAAGTTCTAAAGGTATTCGTACAAATTGTACATTGGTTTTTAGTGCAGGTCAAGCTTTGTTGGCTGCAAAAGCAGGAGCAACTTATGTTTCGCCATTTATAGGTAGATTGGATGACAACAGCACCGATGGTATAGAACTTATCAGGCAAATTGTTGACATTTACAATTACTATGATTTTGGAACAATGGTACTAGCTGCTTCAATTCGCCACACAATGCATATAATAAAATGTCTTGAAGTAGGAGCCGATGTTGCAACCTGCCCCCTTGATGCAATTTTAGGATTGTTAAAACATCCTCTTACAGACTTAGGCTTGCAGAAATTTCTGGAAGATTATAATAAATTAAATAAATGAGCATTTTAATAAGAATGCATCCCGAAAATCCTGCCGAAAGACAAGTGCGGCAGATTGTTGAAATATTAAAAGAGGAAGGTGTAATTATATATCCCACCGACACTGTATATGGCATAGGTTGTGACATCTATAAACCCAAGGCCATTGAAAGAGTCGCTCAGATAAAAGGGATAAAACCTGAAAAGGCAAATTTTTCCATTATTTGTTATGATTTAAGTCACATTTCGGATTTCACTCGCCCTATTGATAATAATATTTTCAAATTAATGAAAAGAAATCTTCCAGGACCTTTTACATTTATCCTGGAAGCGAATATCAATGTCCCTAAAATTTTAAAATCTAATAGAAAATCAATTGGAATTAGAGTTCCTGATAATAAAATTATCAGGGAAATTGTAAAAGAACTTGATAATCCAATTATCACCACCTCGCTAAAAACTAATGACGAAATTATTGAATACAATACAGACCCTGAATTGATTTTTGAGGAATATAGAAATCTTGTTGATGCAGTGATTGACGGTGGTTATGGCGGCTTAGTGGCTTCAACAGTGGTTGATTGCACTGTGAATCCTCCGGAAATTGTTAGAATGGGGAATTATGAGCCTGAATGGTAATGAATTATAAAAGAAAAACAACGATTTTAGTATCTCCAAAAGGCTTTTGTAAATAGTATAAGCACTGTAAATAATTCTAAACGACCGATAAGCATCAAAGCCGATAAGAACCACTTACCAGCATCAGTAATGTGATAAAAGTTCGAGCTGGGTCCTACACTACCAATACCGGGTCCTATGTTCCCTAAACAAGTAGCAACGGCACCCAATGCGCTTTCAAAATCCAATCCCGAAAAAGATAAAAATACAGTACCTATAGCAAAAATCATCATATAAAGAATTACAAACGCCAGGATGTTGTTAATTATATTGTTGGAAATAACATGCTTATTATACTTTACAGGAACAACGGCATGAGGTAATAAAACTCTTTTAAACTCAGTATAGCTATTCCTTAAAAGTATATGTATTCTCACGATTTTTATTGAACCGGATGTTGACCCTGAACAACCTCCAAAAAACATTAACAAAAGAATGATAACCCATAAACCTTTAGGAACCCACAATAAATAATCATCAGTTGCATATCCGGTTGTGGTTATTATTGAAACAACCTGAAAAATAGCACTTCGAAATGAAAACTCTGCAGGTCTGTGCATAAAAACAAATTGTCCCACAGCAATTATAACAGTGGCTACAAAAATGACCAATAGATAAAACTTGAATTCCGTATTATTAAAAACCTTTTTTAATTTTCCGGTAAAAGCATAATAAGTAAGTGAAAAGTTCGTTCCGGCCAGAATCATAAAAACAGTTATCACGTAATGTATGTATGGAGAATTCCAATAAGCTATGCTAGCTTGTTTGGTAGAAAAACCTCCTGTTGCCATTGTTGTGAGAGAATGATTAACAGCGTCGAAAACGCTCATACCTCCAAAAACAAGGAGAAAAGTCTCGGCGAGAGTAAGAAAAAAATAAACCATCCATAGTTTTTTTGCTGTTTGGCGAATTTTAGGATGCAGCTTATCTTTTTCAACACCTGGGACTTCTGCATTGAAGAGTTGCATCCCTCCTATTTTTATAAACGAAACGATGGCAATAGAAAATACAATTATTCCCATACCCCCAATCCATTGTGTTGTACTTCTCCACAACAATAAACCTCGAGGCAAAGCTTCGATATTATTTAATATTGATGCTCCTGTTGTAGTGAACCCCGAAATAGTTTCAAAAAAAGCATTAGTGTATGAAGGAATATATCGGCTAATATAAAATGGCAAAGCACCAAAAAGAGATAAAATAAGCCACCCCCCCGTTACAATAAGATATGCTTCTCGTTTAGAAACTTCTTTTTTAGTTTTTCGATTAAAAATATACAGTAAAAATCCTACAAAGAATACAATTAAAGCAGAAATTGTCAGGGCAAAAAAATCATTTTCACCGTAAATAGCCGATATCAAAGAGCATATAGTAATAAATGCTCCTTCAATAAAAAGAAGCACTCCTAAAAATAATAATATTAGCTTGTAATTTAACATACTGCAAAATTACAAAAGTTGTAAAATAAATGAAATTTTATTTTACAACAGTAATTTTTTCTGTATGTGAAAAATTCAAAGAGTTTATAATAATATTATATAATCCCGGGGAAAAATATACAGTTGAAATTATATGTGTTAACGGCATTGAAACATTCTCAACTCTATAATAAATAATGCGACCGAGATTATCAATTAAAGAAATATAAACATCATTTTGGAATTTGTCTAAAAAGTGGATTTCAATAATAGATTCTGATTGATTATTAGTAATTCGAATTTTTTCATTAGAGTATTGGTAATCATAACATTTCGCAGAAATAACTTAAGAGCTTGAGATTTTTCCATCAAAGTCGTGTTGCAATAATTTATAGAAAACATCACCATTATTTTGATAAGGATCAGAATAAAGATAAGTAACAGGAATATTACTATTACCATGACCTTTCACAGTTCCAATGATTTCAAATTTTTTAGCATTAGTACTTTTGAGAACACTGAAATAATCATTATTACTTTCAGAAATAGTGGTCCAAGTTAATGTAGTTTTATTGTCTGCACAAATAGCCTTAAAGTTTTCCAAAACAATTGGAAGTGGAATATCAGATTTTGCGATCGCAAATTCAGAGAATTCAGTTAACCCATTTCTTCTGGCAAATCCACCGGCAACTGTTCTACCGGGAGTGTTTTCCGTATTAAGAGTACCTCCACCAGTAGTCCATTCAGCTGCACTTGTAGAACCAACAGGCCTTTTCAAAGGGCCAAATTGATTATCAAATAATCCTGCAAATGAATTAATTCCACCACCGTTAAACCATAAATTTATAGAATAGGATCCTCCTGTTGGTTGTGAATTTGGTTGTAAGATCCAAATTCCTTCATTTGATATTGAAGAATAAGGTGTTCCTAAATCCTGAGCTAAGCTTGTATTAAGCGATCCTAAATTAGAAAACGAAGAAGAAAATAAAGCATCTATATAGTTAACTCCAGTAAGGTAATTATTATTTAATTGAACCAATCTATATTCCGAAGCTGTTCCAACGGGGAAAGAATAAGTCATATTATTTGTTTGAATATACCTTCGAAGGTCTCCAAAGATATAAGAGTTCGCATTTCCACCTATAATAGCATCACTGGAATTATTATTAATAACAACTTTTCTAAAATTAGTGTTGATTATACCATTAATAAGGCTTAATTGTCCAGAATTATCAAGTTCAAGATTTCTTTCCAAAACAAGTTCTCCGCCTGACTTATTTATTACAACATTATGTAAAATTAAGCCTCCTCCTGGACTATAAATTTGATTTGAACTGCCATTAAAAGTCAAAGTATTATTTCCATAATTTGAGAATGTCCCATCAAAAATTTGAAAATTTCCTCCTATGGTAAAATTCTTACCATTAACATCAACAATACTTGTTGGATTTTGTGTTGTAAAATTACCTTTAACTTCGATATCTTGTAAGAATAGAACGTTCCCGTTTAATTTATTGACATCAATATTTCCAAGGGCGTTAATTCCGGTGAAATTTCCATTGAACTCATGTACAGACCAGTTATCATTAAGTACAATGGTAGCAGTTTCATCAATGTTTAAAGTTCCGAGGTTTTCAAAGTCGTCGCAAACAACCAGAGTTTTCCCCGGATTTATAGTAAGACTTGCCCCATTTTGAATGCTAATGCTTTTACAATTTGCACCATCTGCGTTAATTACCGGTTGGTTTGCAGGACCATTAACAATAATAACATCAATATTACAATCAGGTATAGCACATCCCCCCCAGTTCAGAGGGTTAAACCAATCTGAGCTTGCCCCACCAGACCATGTCAATGAGGTTGGAGAATCATAATTGATACTACCTGCAGTTGAGTTGGTAAGATCCAAATTGAAACCTGTATTATTCCCTGACCAATTCCAGATCAAAATTTGATATGATTGTCCGGCAGAAACAGTTAAAGGAGCACAAAACGGCGGACCTGATGCCCCCTCACTGGTGCTTGAATAGTCTACACGTAAGCCTGTGGTTCCGCTGGTAGCAGAAAAATTACATCTAACCGGCAATAAAGATCCTGAAGCTATTTGTGAACATGCATCAGGATTCCCGGTAATATTTACTAAAGCCCAATCATAATCTGTAGATGATAAGTTAGGGATAATTTCAAAAATTAATTGACCATCGTTTGCAATGTCAATTTTATACCAAACAGTATTGTTTTGAGTGCCAAAACTAAAGCAACCGTAAGGAGTAGTAAAATCACATGTAGATCCTGCGCCAACAAATCCAGGGTCTCCAACCAAAGTTTGTGGATTGCAAACCAATGTAGCAGCCGAACAATCTTGTTGAGGAACAGTTGGCCAATTCTCAATACCGTCAATTATTTGCAAACTAAATGATCCAACAAGTTCATTTTCCCCATCAACAATAATATAGTAATAATCTCCCGGATTAAGACCAACTAAAGTAACTGCAGAGTTTTGAGTACTGCCGCTACAAACTCCTGCTGCATCTTCATTGCATGAATTAGCAACGAAAACAAGATTATTACAATTACCTTGGTATACCGCAATTTGAGTAGCAGTAAGAGTTCCAAGACTAGTTTTGATTTTGACTGTACCTGAAGCAGGTGCTTGAAACTTGTACCACAGAGAATTAACAGTTCCTGAAGTCCAACAACTAGGCACAGAAGGTTCATTTACACCCGAAGAACAAGTATTATTATCTGATATAATTCCGCCAATAGCAATGCTTGTAGCATTACATGGCAAATCATTTGAAGTAGCAAACGGATCAGGCTGAGAAATACTTATGGTATATGGATTACATGTAGGTGAAGCATATGAATCAATAATTAAATAATATGTTTGAAAAGCCTCAACACTAACACATATAGATTTATTACCTGTAGAACTTTGTTGATATGCAACACATACTCCCTCATGTCCTGAAACAGGACAACCTTCATAAAGCATGATACCTGTCCATGTTCCAGTAGAAGTTAAATCTATTGTAATAGAGCCTGAAATATCAGGAGTAAAAGAATAAACTTTATCTTCACCTGTAAGATAATTTGAACTGCCACACGTTACCACATTCGAAGAAGTAAGGTCATTTATTGCTCCACATGTTGTTGATGTTTCGCTAAAAGGAAGAGAAGATATAGGCACTAGCCCTATTCCTAATCCGAAACATGGATATGTAACAGAGACCGTAATTTGTGCTGTATTAGTACAAGAACCGTTAGTTCCAGTAACTGTATAAGTTGTAGTAACATTCGGAGAAGCTGTAACATTAGCTCCGGAAGTTGTATTTAAACCCTCAGATGGTGTCCATGTGTATGTATATGCCGGAGAAGCGGAACTTGAAGCAAATAGCCCCACAGAGCCCCCGTCAAGAAATGTTGTAGGTCCATCCGGATTAATAGTGATAGTTTCAGCTGTATGTATTACCTCAACTGGGATTCTAGCAGATTCGCAAGCTCCCGATACTTGAACAACCCAATTATAAAAGAAATAATATGTTCCTATTGTGGTACCTCCCCATTCACTGGCTGTAATAGAAATAACTCCGGGTTGAGTATAAGGGAAAGAAACACTTGTACTTCCTCGACCTAAATAAGTTGAATTTCCCGATACTAAACGATAATCGCCAGGATTGTTAATCAAGCAATTCAAATTCAAAGTGTTTAAGCCGGCATGGCAATTATTAAAAGTAAATGTTTGTAAATCTGAACCATTACTATTCTGAAGTTTTATTATAACAGTACTATTAGCAGTTTCTACGTAAACATCGACACTTTTTATTGTTAGTGGTGTATAGGTTGTAAATCTTAAACCCCAATTACTAGTACCAAAATAACCATCAGAGGATGTCCATGATGTTTTACCTACATTATATTCTGTTGGAGAACCGATAGAAGATGATACGTAATATATGGTATTACCACTAAAAGTCGCATTATATGAACTTCCTGTAGCAATTGGAACGCCTCCGGCAGAAGTGGAGTACCAGTTAATTGTTCCGCTACCTGTAGCTGTGAGAGTAGCAGTGTTCTGACAAGTTGTGATCGGAGAATTTGTGCTTGTAATTTCAACATTTGTAGTTGTCAAACTTTGAACAGAACAAGAGGTATTCGTGCCACCAGAATTAAATGGCTCTATTTTCCAATAATAAGTTGTACTAGGATTTAGGTTTTCGACATCATAAGAATTTACATTACCAATATTTACTCCATTTAAAATATTTGTAGGAGGATTATCTGTTCCAAAGTAAATTTTATAACCATAAGGTAAAAATCCTATTGTGGATTGTACCCATTTAAGTTCAACAGAACCAGGGCAAACATCTGTGTCTCCATTAATTGGAGTTACGTAAGTAATACAATTTGGAGGAGATATAGAAACACAAGTGAGTGATGCCGTCCAACCTGATCTTATTCCTGAAATATCTGAAAGAAATTTAAAGGTTATAGAATCACTATTCGCTGTAATAACTGGGGGTAATTCAGTACCGTGAAAAGGACTTCCTGAAATTTGAGGAGCAGATGTTGAACCTCCATCATAAACATATAGGTAATCGTAATTTCCTTCTGTATTAAATTCGTTAAAAGAAAATTGCAAAGCACTCCCCGGTGTTGCCGACACAAATGTTTTAGTATAATTTTCGCTATTACCATAATCCCCCGCTTGACCACCAGAGTCGTAAAAAAGACCGTTACATGTTGTAACTGTTGATGGATCAGATATTAAAAATATATTTTTTATTTGCCTGTTTCCATCAGGAGATTGAACTAAAGGCACATAATCAATACCTTGAATATTTATCTGATTACAAACTGCATCAATATAATTATCAACAGTCGCACCCAGAGATATATCATAAGTTAACCAAAAATAATTTGTACCATTTAAAAGACTTTGATTTCCGGTAATTGAGAAACTTCCATTTGGATTTAAATATGTTGAGCCAAATTGAGTTGTTGTAACAAATGAAGAACTAGTCCCTGTATACCATAATTTTGCATTAACAATATCATTGCTTGGATTCGAAGAGCCTGTTGTTTGAAAAGAAAAATCCGTTATACTCAAAGGATTTATTGTGCCATCAGTCACAATTTGAATACAAATCACTTGATTGTTAATAGATCCTGGAGTTACATAGTTTGTATTATCTTGGGTTACTGTTGAACTCACATAACTCATATTATTAGCAATACGTAAAGAAAAGTCGTCAAAACTTAAATACCACGGAGAATTGTTTGCATTAACTCTAATAGCAAAATAATAAATTTGTGTAACTGAAGGAGTAAAAGTTCTTACTACCTCGTAATATGTTTTCGTAGTTGTTTGATCCGAAGTTACAAAGGAGGCTCCTAATTGTACTGCACCGGCCGAATTTTGACTAGTATTATAAAAAACATCTCCTGTCCATCCAGAATAACCATCTCCGGCCCACCAAAATGAAAATTCATATGTAATTCCCGCAGTAAGAGTGAAGCCTGGTGTCCATATAAACTCATCTGTTGCCGAATAACTTTCTCGCAGAAATCGAGTACCACTTCGTGCATCAGCATCATATGTAGAATTAGAGTTATTTGTTGTTACCCAATCTCCATTTTCTTTATACCAGCACAATGGAAAATTTGGAATTGTAACAACATCGAAATTTTCTGACCAAGGAATTGTTGAAATATTACATGAATAAGTTATACGAACAAACCCATTAGCACCAGAACCTCCAGATCTATCAGTATTATTGTTTACAAAAGCTCCACTACCTCCACCACCATAATTTTGTCCCAGATTACCGTTTGCTCCACTTGTCAATCCAGTGCCACCGTTACCACCAAATTCAGAGGTTCCGGTACCAGCAATCGTTCCATTTGCATTGCCTCCAATTCCATTAGAACCTGCACCACCACCACCTCCTCCACTTTGAGTACTCGTTCCATTGGCACCATTGCCACCACTAAATACTATATCGCCAATACTATTAGCAGAAGAGCCGATACCACCAGAAGCAGTACCTCCATTTGG
Source organism: Bacteroidales bacterium Bact_19 (assembly GCA_001603595.1). Taxonomy (GTDB): domain Bacteria; phylum Bacteroidota; class Bacteroidia; order Bacteroidales; family ML635J-15; genus Bact-19. Next base: position 34,945 of record LUZK01000015.1, on the reverse strand, counting down.
TGCAGCTCCTCCAGCTCCACCTTCAGCATAAACAGTTGAAGTAGACCCAAACCAAGAAGCCCCTCCTTGTCCTCCTGCATTTGTTGAACCCAATCCTCCATTACCTACATTTACCGCATATACATTTCCGGGTATTACATTTAAAGTTTTTTTTGCATAAGCACCTCCTGCTCCACCACCTCCTCCTTTAGCATTATACGTGGTTGTTCCGCCGCCTCCACCTCCTGCACCCCAACATTCGACGGTAATAGTTGTTACATTTTCAGGACAAGTCCATGTGGTTGAGGAAGTAAAAGTCTCAACTATTTGAGATTCAATATTATTTGTAGCAAATAAAAGTTATGTAAAAAATAAAATTATACTAGTATTTGTTAATATTTTTTTCTCATCTCTTGTAATATTTATTCAAAAAATTCATTAATTCTTTCTCATATTTGATTTTAGCTTCTTCATCATCCCCTGTTATTTTTGGTAAATCTGGATGATGAGCCATCCAATTATTAAAACGTTTTTCATAAGCATCTTCTTCAGCATTTGACATATTTTTTTTGTAAACAGGAGGCTTATCATAACAACTTGCATCAAATTTATAAAAATCCCAATAGGTACGTAAATTTAAGATATCAACAAATTCGGGATGTTCTTGATACCATATTTTTATTCTAATATTAAAATCTTCAATATCTTTTTCTTTATTCCCCTTATCTAAATATTCTGGAAGATCATAATTACTCCTAAAATAACTTATTAATTTCTTTAAATAAATTCTTTGCGAAATTTCAAATTCCTAATATTCTTCAAATTTAACAGGAATAGACAAATTTTCCGCTTGTTTTAAACTAAAATCAGTAACATAATAATTTTGAGCTAATGCTCTAACAGCAAACATTGAGATTAGAATAACATAGAAATATCTCATAGAATAAATTTGATTTTTGTTAACTCTCCAATAAAACAAAATTATACAATAAAATCATACAAATTCTATTTATAAAATATATTTATATTTTTAAATCATTTTTTTATACTCTTTATCATATATCATTACTATAAAACTTCTGAAATAAAAGAAATTAAATCATCTTTTTGGGTTGGTAATTTTTAATTTTTTTTTTAATTTGTTAATTATGTATTTTTGTAAAAATAAATGAACATAAAATTTTTTAACTTGTTAATTTACACAATTAATAAAATAAAATATGGCATACAATCTATTAAAAGGAAAAAGGGGGATAATTTTCGGAGCTCTAGACGAGAACTCCATAGCATGGCAAGTTGCTCTAAAAGCAAAAGAAGAAGGAGCAAAATTTGTTTTATCAAATTCTCCTATTGCTTTACGTAAAAAAGACATTTTTGAATTAGCAAAAACCACTGAATCTCAAGTTATAGCAGCCGATGTAACAGAAGTTTCGGAGCTTGAAGATTTATTCGAAGAAAGCATGAAAATATTAGGAGGACAAATAGATTTTGTTTTGCATTCTGTAGGAATGTCTCCTAATGTAAGAAAAAACATTCCATATCCGGAATTAGATTACGATTATTTAATGAAAACACTTGATGTTTCGGCAATATCATTACATAAAGTTCTATCAGTAGCAAAGAAGATGGACGCTATCAGCGAATGGGGTTCTGTTGTAACCCTATCTTACATTGCATCTCAGCGAGTTTTTAGCAGTTACAGCGATATGTCACAAGCAAAAGCTATGCTTGAATCAATTGTTCGACAATTTGGTTATCATTATGGAATTTCTAAAAAAGTAAGAATAAATGCTGTTTCTCAATCCCCTACAAAAACTACAGCCGGTACAGGAGTCTCAGGATTTAATGCGTTTTACAATTATGCCGACGCAATGTCGCCATTAGGCAATGCGGATGCTAGTTCGTGCTCGGATGTTTGTGTATTTCTATTCTCAGATCTGAGCAGAATGATTACCATGCAAACGATATACAACGACGGAGGGTTCTCGATGATGGGAATTTCCAATAAACTTATCCAACAATATATAGATTGCGGTTGTGGAGAATAAAATTTTGTTTTATTTTAGAGCCTTAATTTAATACAAAAACTATGGCTCGAAAAAAATCGAAAGTATCAAAGATTTTTATTCTAGATACTAATGTTCTGCTGCATGATTACAGATGTATTTTCAAGTTCGAAGAAAACGATATCGTGTTGCCTATTGTTGTTCTTGAAGAATTAGACCAATTTAAAAAAGGTAATGATTTAATTAATTTTCATGCTAGAGAATTTACAAGGATTTTAGATAATCTTTCAGGAGATGACTATTTTATTAAAGGAGTTAGTCTGGGAGAAAATTTAGGACGGCTTTTTATTGAGACTGGAAAGCCTTTTTCAGAAAAATTACAAAACAACTTTCCAGAACACCGACCAGATCATATAATTCTTGCCATTGCGGAGTATTATCAAAATAAATTTCCGTATCGACATACTACCTTGGTTACAAAAGATATTAATCTTAGAGTTAAAGCCAAAGCTCTCGGCATTCATGCTGAAGATTATAAACATGACCATGTTCAAAACCTCGAGAGTCTTAATAGAGAGGTTATTACAATAAGTAATGTTGATAAAAACTTGATAAAATCTTTATACGAATCCGAAGAAGGTATTCAAGCAAAAGAATTAAAAGCAGTAACCGAGATTAATGCCAACCAGTATTTTATTTTAAAAAATGGTAATACAAGTGCTTTAGCAAGATATAATTCTACAAACGAAACTATAGAAAGAATTAACAAAACCACTGTTTACGGAATTTTACCAAGAAATGCAGAACAAACATTTGCAATAGATGCTCTTTTAAGACCTGATATTTTGCTGGTAGGTCTAACAGGAAAAGCAGGAACAGGTAAGACTCTACTTGCATTAGCAGCTGCTTTACATCAACGTAAAGACTTTCAACAGATATTTCTTGCCCGACCTATAGTTGCACTTTCCAACAAAGAAATGGGTTATCTACCAGGAGATGCTAAAGAAAAAATCTCGCCATACATGCAACCTCTTTTCGATAACTTGTCTGTAATAAAACATCAATTTAAACAGCAAAGCCCAGATTTTCATCGGATTGATGAAATGTTACAAACCGAAAAATTACTAATCGAACCTTTAGCATATATTCGAGGAAGAAGTTTGTCCAAAGTATTTTTTATAATTGATGAGGCACAAAACTTGACGCCACACGAGATAAAAACTATTATAACAAGAGCCGGAGAAGGTACAAAACTGGTTTTTACCGGCGATATAGGTCAAATTGATTCTCCATACCTTGACGCTCGTTCAAATGGACTTTCATATATGATAACAAAAATGAAAGGACAATCAATTTTTGCACATGTTAATCTTGTCAAAGGAGAAAGAAGTTATCTCGCTGAACTCGCTTCTGATATTTTATAGAATTTATGAAAGATATTGCTATTGTAATATTAAATTGGAACGGGGAACATTTTTTAAAAAAATATCTACGTAAAATAATTAATGATACAACTGATGATATTAGCGAGATTATTATTATAGACAACAACTCCAGCGACAATTCAATTAAATACATATCAGAGAATTTTCCGGAAATTAGAATTATTGAATTAGAAAAAAATTTTGGTTTTGCCGGTGGCTATAATCATGGGCTTAAAGAACTTCAACACAAATATTTTATATTACTCAACACTGACATTGAAACTACTCCCCAATGGCATAGGATTTTATATAATTTAATGGAAGAAGACGAATCCATTGGTGTTTGTGGACCCAAATTACTGCAAATTGAGGATAGAAAAAAATTCGAATATTCAGGTGCCGCAGGCGGCTTTATTGATAAAAACGGCTATCCGTTTTGCAGAGGAAGAATTTTTGACACTTGCGAAATTGATGAAGGTCAATATGATTCTCAAATTTACTGCTTTTGGATTAGCGGTGCAGCACTAATGATTCGCAGCAAATTATTTTTTAAACTCAATGGCTTTGATGAAAGGTTTTTTGCCCATCAAGAAGAAATAGACCTGTGCTGGAGAATTCAAAATATTGGTTATAAAATCGTATGTGAACCTAAATCAAAAATTTATCATCTGGGAGGAGGAACTTTAAATAAGACAAATCCCACTAAAACATACCTCAATTACAGAAATAATCTGTATTTGATAGAGAAAAACATGCCTAAGTTTAAAAGAAACTTTGTGAAATTTGTAAGATTATTTTACGACTCCTTTGCAGCTTTTCAATTTCTTTTTCAAGCCAAACCAAAACATTCTTTAGCAATCGTCAAAGCATATTTTCACTTTTGGATAAATGCAAATAAAATGGCTAAAAACAGAAAAATTATAAAACCTAAAGCAATGAAATATTTAGATGGATTTGTTAATAAAAATATAATTTGGAAATATTTTTTAAAGCGAAAAAAAACATATTCAGAAATCATTAAAACAAAAACTAATAAATTCTGCTAATTCCAGAAATGTATTTATATAAGTCCTCATCTATTTTTAAAATCATAGATCTTTCAGGTATTACCATATTTCTCGTGCTTTTCCAGAAGCGTTTATTTTCATGAGCAAACAACACCTTAGTTGCTAATTTTGTAAATATATAATAAATATCTTCTAATCTAGTATAAGTAAACCAAACATGTCGGTGATTTAAAAATTTTTCTGAAATGGCATCAAAGACTTGATTTTTTGCATAGGAATAATATCCAGCATAAAGCTGTAAATACTTAGTAGAGACTCCCTTTAAAATTTTATTGATAAAGTTTTTTATTTCGCTTCTTGTCTGAAAAAGTTTATAATTATTTTTTGCTTCTTCTATAGAAGGAATAATATGTTTTACAGCTTTTTCTTTAGCAAATTTCTTTAACTGATCATTTTTTGAAATATTGTAAATACAAGCATTTCTATCTATACTGTTTGCAAAGGCTTCAAAAAAATCTTTGAAATATAAATCCCCAACCTTGACAATTTTCATTAAATTTCTTGAATGATTATTCATTGAAATCATTCTAACGGTAAATTCTCTATGCTTAAAAGGCTCCGGCAATGGTCTTCGCCTTGCTCCCGGAATTAATTTTCGCCCCTTTTGACTATAAACAAACCAAATATCGTCGCAAAATATATCTCCCTTAAGCTTTCTGTTGCTCTCCGGTATTGACAGTAATATCTTGTGCCTCCAGTCAAATGCCGTTAAATGACTTATATTACAAAGCTCTCGCATCTTTTTCAAGGACAATAGCCCTTGTTCACGTATTATCTTTGAATACTCTATGAAAACTTCCTTCTTGTGTAGATAATGCAAACTTGTTCCTGTACTCGGAAGAAAAGTACGCCCGCAATCAAGGCATTTAAATCGCTGAGTGTATTTATATCTACTGTGCTTTATAAACCTTTTACTTTTACAATGCGGACAAGATTTTACTTTCAACTTTTTGGAGTAAATTTCCAACAACTCGGAACTAATGTTTTGAAAATCTTTATTCATCAGAAAGCAAAATTATTAGTGTAAATATAATAAAAAATTAACAACATAAATTTGAATATGAATATTTTTTTCAAAAATTTCAAGAAATAAACTACAAATTATCATTGCCTCGTTTTCTTTGTATCTTTCTACTTATTTTTAACAACATTATTTTGAATATGAATTTAAAAATCAAAAAAATTATTTTCCTTCGCATTCCTTGTAAAACATTCTCCCTGCATCAGTACTCTTCAAGGTTGCTGCTCTCTTCCATGCGTAGCATGCTTTTTCCTTAAAATTCATGTTAAAATAACAATCTCCTGTCTTTTTCCATATTTCCGCATCGTAAGGATCTATATCCAAGGACATAGTAAAATCTTTCAAGGCAAATTCCCATGTTTTAATACTATAGTAAATATTTCCTCTTAAATTAAAATAATCAGTTTTTGAGGTATTTAAATTAAGAAGTTCGTTTAATACGATTAAAGCATTTTTAAAATCTTCTTTGGTGGCAAGAATTTCTGCTTTAAGAAACAGTGCATTTTCATTTTGTGGAAAACAGTCAATAAATATATTTATATAGTTTAAGGCTTTTGAATATTCTTTAGTCTTATAATTTATTTCGGCATAGTCGTATAAGTGTATTGAGTTATATTTATCAATTTTCAGCAATTGTTCTTTTGTTCTAAGTGCATTTTGAAAGTCGTTAAGTTGGAACTCTAATTTATACTTTAGAATTAGTGCCGGTATGTAATTTTTCTTTATAGAGAGTGTTTGATTTATTTGTTTGTAAGAAGATGAATAATCATTTTTGTAATAATCGATTAAAGCTAATTGATAATATTTAAGATATTGATATGAACCGAAATTTTCGGATAACATATTTTTTGCATCATCGTATTTCCCCGTATTGATAAGATATTCCGATTCAAAAAGCTTTTCATAATAATTGTTATATCTGGCATTTTGCCAAAAATTTCTCCATTCGGAAGTTTTAGATATTTGTTCGAAACAATTTTCTTTTATAATTTTAGAATATGGTAATGGGTCTTTGAACTCAAAATATTTTTTTAAGTATTCTACACTCTCGTCTGCAAACGACAAAAAAGCATAAATTTTCGCAAGTTTATAATTTGCTGTTGCCGGATTAGTTTTATTTAGTTGTTTTGATAAATTTATGGCTTCGGAATATTTTGATTGAGAAATTAAAATATCAATTTTAAGTTCAATACAATAATTATCAGAACAATTATTTATTAATAGCAAAGCTGAATCGTGTAGATTTTGAGATAAATAATATTCCGCTTTATAATAGTTTAGAGGCAAATCAAAATCTTGTGCTTGCAAATTCAGGATTACCGTAAGAAAGAAAATAATATTTAATATTTTTTTATAATACATACTATCTATTCTTGAACCGGTATTTTAGGTTCACCATTAAAAACATGAACAAAACCAATTAGATGTCGTACTTCTTCGCCGGTTAATCTTTGCTCAAAAACATCACAAACATAAAAATAAACCCCATCGCTTACTTTTTTTCCCGTCTTAAAATCTCTGCCATCCCACATTATATCAGGATTTGTAGTTTCGTACATCAATAATCCCCATCTGTTGAAAATTTGTATATTAATTCTTGTAACAAAATAATATGGTTCGATAGGTCGAAAATAATCGTTTATCCCATCATTATTGGGAGTAAAAACATTTGGTAATTGGTAGAAAGTACAATTATCTACACAAACTCTGTTTGAACTAACACTTTCGTTATTAAAAGAATCAACTGCAGTCATATAATAGCATCCTGCCATACTAAATTGCGGAAAATGTTTATATCCAAAAACATCTGCTGTAAAAACTGCAATTAATTCAGAGACTCCATTTAAAAAAGGAGAGTAGAACAATTTATATGATTTAACATCATTATTACAAGTATCATAATATTGCCAGGTTACATAATTAAATACCGAATCACACAAAGATTCAACAGATATTACTGGGGGACAAGGAGGCGTTGTATCAATTGCTTCTGCACAGTTGATTTGAGATAAATTATATATAGGATTAATTATTCCTTCTATTGAATATCCGCCTTTGGAACGAACATAATAACAATATTCTTTACCATTTATCAAGCCTCTGTCAACATGTTTTAGATTCGTTATTGTAGTAAGGGAATCAAAATTATTTATTGTTTCGTTGTATTTATAAATCGTATATTCATAATTTATCCATGGCGTATTTTTGTTTATGACTAATTCAAGAGCATTTTCCATTTGGTTTATTTCCACAAAAATGGAAGAGGCAATATGAGGAGCACCAATAAGATATCTGTTACTTGGGGCATTATTATAGAATTCCACTTTATATGAATACGGATAATCTTTTGTATTAATTCCGTTATCTATCCATATTGTATCGTTTATATAATCTGTTACATATACTTGCTGAAGATTTTCACCAAAATAACCTTCGGAACGATAAACAACATATTGATATGGACCTGGAGCTGTTCCTATATCAATTTCTGTTGGTTTTGACCAAGCAACATAAATACTACCTGTTTGGGTATCGGTTGATAATACACTTACATTAGTAATTGTCGGAATTCCGCGTTGTAATATGGCACAAACTTCATTACTTACATAAGATTCTGCTCCATCTGCAAAAACAGCTGTAACCAGATAACAATATTCATGTCCCTGTGAAACACTTTTATCAGTATATTCAACAATGGAACTTCCTTGAACAAATCTAATTTTTGTATATCCCAATTCGGGAGGAACACCTACCTGACAAAATTCAGGGACAAAACCACTTGGTGAAATTTTACGGTAAATATTATATCCTGTAATATTAGGACAATAATGAATATCCCAGCTTAAATTTATTTCAATGGTGTTAGCAGAAGCTGATAAATTTTTTACCGGTGGAGCAACAACCGTAATTCCAACACTTTTAATATCCACCAGACTTATTGGTGTAGAATTATCTTCAGCTTTAAAATTAACGTTGTAGGGTTGTTTGCGAACTAATTCACATGAAGTTTGCCATGTAAAAATTCCTTCGGCATAACCCGGATTATTTAAGGTTTGTTCAAATAAAGCTACTGACCCCGACATAACAAAAGGAGCTCCGGCAGCACTTAATGTAATTCTGTCATTATCCTGGTCGGTAGCAGTAATTTTAAAAGTTAATAATGAATCTGCTTCGACACATATTTGCTCTACTGATATAATTACAGGAGGTTTATTATTAGTTTCATAAACCTCTATTTGCATATCCCTGACGATTTCGCCAATTTTAATGTTATTCCTCCACTCTTCTATCAACATAGCTACATTATAAATGCCTGCCATAATGGGTGCATCCCAAACTAAATCACCTAAAACTTCATCAACATAAAAAGTATTGGAAGCTTCTGGAAAAGTGTATCCTGCTATTGGCTGTCCATTTTCGGCTCTGCAAACGGTAAGTTTATACGAAAGGCTATCACCGTCTGGGTCATAAGCTCCCGGATTATGAACAAATTTTCTACCTACTGCTGCTTTATCTATTGGAGGTTGCGTAAGTATTGGTGTGTTATTTGAGCCTAACTGTGGATTTATCATTAGTGTAGTTGAAATACTAAAAACAGTATTTACCGAATTAGGTATATTGCTGACGCCTAAATTTCTGTTTGGGTCCTCGACTACTAATACATAAATTCCCGGACCTGGATATTTATGTACACCTACATATTTATTACGTTTATAATAATCCGGTAGAAAAACTTCTTCTACTCGATTTAAAGTGCTTGTAGTATTATCCCCCCAATTGATGTCAAGTTTTGGACGATCAGCAGTCCAACCCGGACCTGTGGCTGTATATGTAATTATTGTTACTTCAAATGTCAATTCCGAAATCTGACGATATGTTATCTCGCCCGCCCTATTATGAGTACCAAAAGCATAACAAGATAAAAATAAAAATACATATATGATTACCAAACATTTATTCATATCAACAAAATTACAATGAAAAACAATGTATTAAAAAAAAAGTTGTTAAAATTTTACTTTTGTTTATCCGTTAAAATCAATTTTGTGTATCTTACTTAAAATTTCATAACCAATGTTGCACCTCAGACATCTTTTATTATCACAATAATTCTTTTTTAAGTTTATAATAGCCTGTGATTCATAAGAATTTTTTGCAACAACATCTAACCTTTCCCATTCTCTAGTAATTCTGTTGTTTTCGGGCTTAAGACTCTTCAAAAAATCAAGGATTGTTTCAGGATCATAATTCGGATTATAATATTTCTGCCACAAAAACAACATAGGTATTACTGCATTAATTATTACCGAATTTACTGCCTCATTTCCCAATTTGTATTTTACATTCTCAGAAACTTTTCCAGGGATGTAATGATTCTTCCAATAATCCGATACCACAACATTAAAGAAATTCTTTATTTCCTTAAAATCTATTTCATTTTTAGAGATTAAATGAACAAACCTGCCAAATTCCGACATAACCGATACAAATTGTGCAATACGCATGTAAGGATTACCTGAAGGTCGGATTCTTGAATGTTTCCAGTTTGATGAATTAATTGGAAATATATTGAATTTTCGGACTAAAAAATCATAACTTTTCTTTAAATCTATTACATAATTATCTGTGATCGCGTTATCAAGCAAACCGGATTGTCCGAAAAACAAAGCTTCTAGAAGATTTTTGTTGCCACCATAATGTTTTACAATATTTAGCGGAGTTGTATAAGCAAGATTAAAGAATGTATCAGAATTAATTCCAAAACCAAAACTTTTCGCCAGACTTAGATAAACAATTTGCTCAAAATCTCCCGAACTTTTCTTTAAAATATCATCATAAAAACTTACTTTATCCTCAAGCCTTTCAATGGCCATTTTATCAAACCACATTTTCGATTTAAAATCGTCAACAAGCGAAATATATTCATAGCATGGAATATCACTTTCATTTAGTTTAAACTCGGCGTATTTATTAAAGAGCAAATGTGAAAATTTAATTTCCCAGGTCGGCAATTCTCTTTTATTAATGTAAACTTTTCTATTGTCATTAAATACAACATGTAGAATAACATTATTATATGCCTTGTCTTTTTCGTGTCCATGATTGTACCAATCTGATGCATTTATGTGAATTTCGACATTTCCAACAAACACAGTATCACCTATTTTGATTTTGGCATTAAAAAAGTCGGGACCGGAATCTCGATTATAAATTCCTGTATCAATGATTTCAAATTTTTGCCCTGTAGTCAAATAGCAGTTATTATTGGACCAAAGCTTAAAACGGTAAATAAAATGTAAAAACTCTTCATTCATTTTTTTATAATTGTATTTTTGTAAAAATATTATAAAATTTTATTTTTATAAATTATGAAATCAAAAAAACTTATCAAAGCTGAAGAAATTTTTAACGGAATATCTCATGGAATTGGAATATTGATATCAATATCAGCTCTTGTTTTATTAGTTGTATTTTCAGCAATAAGGCAAGAAAACATAAAAATAATAAGTTTTACTGTTTTCGGAGCCACAATGATTGCAATGTTTATTTCATCAACTTTGTTTCATTCCGTTAAAAATTTAAGAGTAAAATCAAAACTAAATAAACTTGACCACAGCACAATTTACTTGCTAATTGCCGGAACATATACTCCGGTATGTCTTGTTGCTATTGGTGGAAATATTGGCTGGATAGTTTTTTCAATAATTTGGATTTTAGCACTTTCAGGAATAATTTATAAGGTGATCTTTTATAAAGGCGGAAAACAGGAAAGAACCATTTCAGCATTTGTTTATCTTGGAATGGCATCAATTGTTATTTTTGTAATTGTTCCACTTATTAAAAATACTAATGGCACAACATTATGGTTTTTGCTTGCCGGATGTTTAAGCTATGCCTCAGGAATAGTTTTTTATTTAATTAAAAAAATTCCTTTTGGTCACGGAATATGGCATTTAAGTATTTTAGGCGGAAGTATATGCCATTTCTTTGCTTTTTTATATCTGATATAAAAAAAAAGCCGGATTAACCGGCTTTTTTTTTATCAATCTATTTTCTAGATAGCGGTATAAGTAAGATTTTCAAAATATCTTTCCCCTTCTTGAATAAATTCAATAGCAGAATTACCAATGTAAGTTTTTTCTAATCTTGAGTTGTCAGGTTGAATTTGATCAGTTTGAAAATCTACCGGAGTAATATCTACTCTTGCTGCATTAAATTTTACGGCAGGAAGTTGAATTGTGTAAGTACCATCAACAACTGTAGCTTCATATTGCAAAATTTGATAAGTATATCCAGCTATTGGAGTTTGTACTAAGTCCTCGGAATTAATACGGAAGATGATTTTTGTTCCGTTAGGTACTGATTCTAATCCGGCAGTTGAAAGATTTAATTCAGCTTTAACTGTTCCGGAGAGTGTTACCATTTTTAGTGGTTCAGTTTGGTATTCTTCTTCTTTACACCCTGTGAACACTAATAACATGCCGATTGCGGCTACCATCATAATCGAAATAATATTTTTCATGGTCTTAAATTTTAAATTATTACTAAATTATTTTTTTCCTAATTAAAAATGAAACATAATAAACATTGAACCTGAAGTAAAGTTATCAATTCCAATGAAACTATCAACAGCACGTTTTGTGGTTACAACCTCACGTTCTGTTCCTGTCCATCGTTCTATTGTTTGATATCCGCCATCTCTTGATACGTTAAATCCGAGTCCCATTTCACCCCCAATAGAAATCTTTGGAGCAAAGAAATATTCTACACCAATCACGCCACGAAGACTTAGTCCTAAATCAAGATTGTTGTACTGCTCTAATAATCTCTGAGAACCGGTTCTTTGAATATCAGCAGCAAAATCCCAGTATGCTGGAGACTGATATTCGGTAGTCATTTGATTTCCATAAACATACTTATCTGTCCATGCAGAATAGTTAATAAAAGCACCTCCACCAAAATAACCTTGTACACGACCTTTTCCGCGATACATCAAATAATCTGCTCCTAAACCAATGTTTGTTGAATTAAAAATATTTTTGTCAGTAACCTGCACCAGTGGATCTGGTACTTCTTGATTTGCAGTAACAAACTCTTGATCAATCCAATTAGTATAACCCAGACGCAAAGCTCCACGTATAGCTACCTGATCTTCAAGATAATACTTAACGTAAATCACATTGTTTGCATACAATCCGTTTATAAATCCTAACGTAGTACTATTTCCAACACTGTACCCGTTAAACATATCTCCAAAGAATTCTAGGATCGGCATAGCATCAATTCCAAGAGCCATTTCGCCTTGCTCGGGCAGTATTTTTTCTCCCCGTTTGGAAGTCATATTAACTTCCTGTGCAAAAATTCCTCCTACAAGAAATAAAGCACAAATTAAAACTGTAATTTTTTTCATAATCGAAAGGCTATTAATTAAACATTTAGTTATCATTGCAAAAATAATGTTTTTTTCTAAACATTATTTTTTTTCTAATATTTTTTTTAATTTTGTTTAAAAATTTATCTAATTCGTTGGAATATAACAAATTAAATAGATAAAAAAAACTGCCAAAATCGGCAGTTTTATCTTTTTGTCCAAACAAAATTATCTTTTATGTCTGGGTTCATCTGAAACTGTTAATTTTTTTCTTCCTTTTGCTCTTCTTGCAGCTAATACTTTACGTCCTTCTGGAGTTGACATTCTTTCTCTGAAACCGTGTTTATTCCTTCTTTTTCTTATTGAAGGTTGAAAAGTCCTTTTCATCTCGTTTATATTTTATATTGTTACTCAAATTTTACGGATTGCAAAAATAGAACTTAATTTTATTACTTCAAAATTTTTTAGAAAATTTTATGTGGATAAATAAATAATTTTTTTTGTTTCAAAAAATTCATATTCAAATATCTCTTTTAATTGATAAATTTTAATATCACGGAAATCTTTTATTTCTTCATCAAAGTCTCCTCCTTTAAGATAAATTATCCCATTAGGATAAAATCCTTCTATTGATTCTTTATCAATTAAGTTTTTTGTCATCTTATAAAACGCAGGAAATGCAGTAACTGCTCTGCTAACAACAAAATTGCATTTAAAACTGAGGTTTTCACATCTGTTATTAATAGGAAAAACATTTTCTAATTCCAATAGGTTTGCTATTTCGGTTACAACCGTAATTTTTTTACTTATGCTGTCAACAGGATAAAAAATTACATCAGGAAACAATATCGAAAGCGGAATAGCCGGAAATCCTCCTCCTGTGCCTACATCAACAATACGTGTTCCGGCAGGAAAATTAAAAATCTTAGCAACGGAAAGAGAATGTAAAATGTGATTTATAAATAAATTTTGAATATCTTTTCTACTTATACAATTTATTTTAGAGTTCCATTCAGGAAAAATTTCATTTAATTTTAAAAGTTTGTCTATCTGCTTAACTGTAATTTTAGGGAAATACTTTAATAAAATTTCACGCATCAATTTAAATTTTATCACTCTTATTTTGAATCAAGGCTGCCAACAACTCTTTTGCTCTGAATAACTGGGCTTTTACTGTACCTATAGGTAAATTTAGAGCTGCAGCAATTTCTTCGTAAGACATTTCTTGGTAATATCTCATTTCAATAAGCCTAGTGTATCGTGGCTTGAGGGTTTTTATTATTTTTTTTATTTCTTCTGCTTTTTGTTCCTTAATGAGTAAATCTTCAGGAGTTACTCCTGAGAATGAAAATTCTCCACTTTCCGGGTCATTAAAATCAATCCCGGAATTATTTATTTGTGGTCTTACTTTTTTCTTACGTATAAAATCAATGCAATTGTTAATTGCAATTCTAAAAAGCCATGTACTAAAAGTATATGCCGGTGTATATTGGTGTAAATTATTAAATGCTTTGGCAAATGTTTCCATTGTTAAATCTTCTGCATCATTTTCATTGCCGACTTTTTTTAACAACATAAAAAATATTGAATCCTGATAACGGTCGAGAAGCTCTCCAAAAGCCTTTTCCTCACCATCTAAAGCACGATGAACAATTTCAATATCCTGCTGGGCTTTGATTGAGAAACTTCTTTTTTCCTGCATCTTAATTTCTAATTTTCAACTTCTTTAATAAATAAATCGATACATAAAAAAACATCGCAAAGATATCAAATAATACAATACAAAAAATATTGAGTTTACAATTTAATCTTTTGCTAAAAATCAAATTGAACACAGATATAATAAAATAATAACAAAACAAAATGATTAAAATTTTTGGTAATGAAAAATAGAACGACAATAATATTAACGTAAAATAAAACATCCATGTGGATAAAATATCTCCTGAAGTTAAAAGTTTATTTCTAAGACTATAGAAATCAGAAGTTGAAACATGTCTAAATTTTTGATTGATAAAATCTTTCCATCTTGTTTTAGGAAATGATATTGTCTTTGCTTGCGGATTTAATTCAATGGAAATTTCTGCCATTCCGGATGCTGATTTTATAAATAAATCATCATCGCCCGAGATAATATGACGGTGATTTTCAAAACCGTTAACTTTATACCACAATGACTTTGTGTAAGCCAGATTCCTTCCAACTCCCATAAATGCCTGTTTTATTATTGCCGAGTGAAAATATAAAATTGCGATATAATATGTATCAAGTCTGATAAAACAATTCAGAAACCCTTTTTCCTTTTTGTAGTCGCCAAATCCCAAGACTATACGTTCTTTGTCATCCATAAAATGTTGACTGATATATTTTAACCAGTATTTTGAAGCCGGGTAGCAATCTGCATCGGTAAAAACTAATATTTCATTTTTACTTAACTCGATAGCCTTTGTTAAGGCAGCTTTTTTACCAATATTATATTGTAAACTGATGTATCGGAGATTTGTATAATTTTGTTTTAATTCATTTATAAATTCCCGAGTATTATCTATTGAACCATCATCAACCAAAATAACTTCAAAATCAGCATAATCCTGTTCCAAAACTTTAATAAGATTTCTACGTAAGTTATTTTCTTCATTATGTGCGGCAATAATTACTGAAATTGGTTTATAAAATATTACTTTCTTAGCTTTTTTATTTTCATTAAAAAACTTCAGTAGAATTAACGGCAAAAAAACTTTGTAGAAAAATCGGATAGTTAATGATGCTAAAAAAAGAATAATGGCTATATAATATAAAACTGATATTTTTATAAAAATTTCCAAATTACGAATTGTTTTCCTTTTGTTTTGCTTCGTTCCAGATTTTATCCATCTCTTCGAGAGTCATATTTTTCAAATCTTTTCCTTTGGCGATTGTTTGTTCTTCGAGATAGTTAAATCTTCGTATAAATTTTTTATTTGTCAACTCTAGAGCATTTTCGGGATTGACACCGTATAATCTTGCAGCGTTAATAACCGCAAAAAGTAAATCTCCAAATTCCTGCTCAATTTTTTGAGGATTATTATTGGTGATTTCTTTTTTTAATTCAGTAAGTTCTTCATTAACTTTATTCCAAACCTGTTCTTTGTCTGTCCAATCAAACCCCACTCCCCTGGCTTTGTCCTGAATTCTATGAGCTTTTATCATTGCAGGCATAGAATTTACTATACCTCCGAGCACACGTTTTTTCTTACCTTCTTTGAGCTTTAACCTTTCCCAGTTTTCTTCCACATCCTTAGCTGTATCAACTTTCACATCACTAAAAATATGCGGATGTCTAAATACTAGTTTTTCGTTAATACCTTTGATAACATCGTAGATGTCGAATTTATTTTTTTCCTGACCTATTTTAGCATAAAAAACTATATGTAAAAGAATATCACCAAGCTCTTTTTTTATGTTTTCATCATCTTCTTCGAGGATGGCATCTGCTAACTCATAAACCTCTTCAATTGTTAATGTTCTAAGACTTTGGTTTGTCTGGATACTGTCCCATGGGCACTTGTCTCTTAATACATCCATTATATCCAACAGTCGTTTGAATTCTTCCAATCTTTTATCCATTATATTTTTTTTCAAAATTAAAAAATAGAAAGCAGGTGAAAGTAATAAATCACCTGCTCAAAAATCATAAATAAATATTTTAAACAAGACCAGCAAAACCCATGAAAGCGAGAGCCAAAATACCGGCAACGACTAAAGCTACAGGAACTCCTTTCATACCGCTTGGGATAGGTAATTTTTCGAGTTGTTCTCTAATTCCAGCCAAAATAATCAAAGCTAATGTAAATCCGAGAGCTGTTCCTATAGAAAATACAACACTTTGCAATAAATCATAATTCTTTTGTATTACCATAATTGCAACTCCAAGTATTGCACAATTGGTGGTAATTAATGGGAGAAAAACTCCAAGTGCCTGATATAAAGAAGGGCTAATCTTTTTTAGTATAATTTCTACCATTTGTACTAATGCAGCAATTACTAATATATAAGCAATTGTTTGCATAAATACTATATTGAATTTCATTAGAATGTAATTCATAATAAGCCACGTAACAATTGTGGCAAGAGTCATAACAAACAAAACAGCTCCTCCCATACCTAAGGATGTTTTAATTTTACTCGAAACTCCTAGGAAAGGGCAGATTCCAAGGAATTGAGCTAATACTATGTTATTGACAAATATTGCACTTATAATAATTATTATATATTCCATAATACTTATATTTTAATTATTTATTGATTCTTTTCATAATGGCAATTAGGTAAGCTAAGCCTAAAAAAGCACCGGGAGCTAGTACAAAAACCAATATCCCGTCAGTATTTATAAATTTATGCCCGAATAATGAATAAGCTCCTAATAATTCTCTCAATGCACCAAGTAATGTTAGAGCGAAAGAAAATCCCAACCCCATGCCTAAACCATCAATTGCAGAAGAAATAATTGTGTTCTTCGATGCAAAAGCTTCGGCTCTTCCTAAAACGATACAGTTTACAACAATTAGAGGGATAAATAATCCTAAAGATTTATATAAGTCGGGAACATAAGCTGACATTGATAAATCAATAATTGTAACAAATGAAGCGATAATAACTATAAATGATGGAATACGTACTTTATCGGGAATGAAGTTTTTAACTAATGAAATCACCACATTAGAACCAAAAAGCACAAAAGTTGTTGCTAATCCCATTCCCAATCCATTAATTGCAGATGTTGTTACTCCTAAAGTTGGACACATCCCCAAAACTAGAACAAATACCGGATTTTCTTTTATAAATCCTTTAGTAAAGTTTTTCCAATTATTCATTACTTGTTTCCTCCATCTTTAGGTTCAACATTATTTTCAATGGAATTCTGACCATTTGCAGATAAATAATTTATATAAGTATCATAAGCTCTCTTAAGAGCATCGCAGTATGCCCGTGAACTAATAGTTGCAGCTGTAATTGCATCTACATCACCACCATCTTTTTTTACAGTTAATTTAAATTGATCGGGGTTTTTACCTTTAAATTGTTCATTCCAAGAACTTACATTTTTAGAAGTCTTATCACCTAAACCCGGAGTTTCTTTATGTTCCAAAACATCAGAATCAATAATCGTTCCATCTGGAGTAAAACCAACCATAACTGAAATTATCCCTCCAAATCCTTTCATGGAAAAAGTTTTCACTGCCATACCTTTAAATTCGTTATCAACAACGACTTTGTACATAGTAATATCTCCAATACCATCTGAAGATTTAACAACGATTTGTTCAAAATCGTCAAAATTTCCTTTTCGAGCATCAGGGACTACCACTCCAATTGCATTTTGTAAATTTTGCTTTTTTACATTTTCGATAGGGCCTTTTGTTAAATTATATACCGACGCTAAAGCTAAAGCAGAAATTGCCGTAATTACAAATAGTGTAAGCGTCATGTTTAAAAATGTTGATTCTTTCTTTGCCATAACCTACTTTTTTACAATTTCACCAAAACGTTTTGGTTTTACATAATAATTAATTAAAGGGGTAAACGCATTCATTATTAAAATTGCAAAAGAAACGCCTTCTGGATAAGCTCCCCATACTCTTATCAAAACGGTTATTATACCTATTCCTACTCCATAAATAATCATACCTTTTGCTGTCATAGGGCTGGTTACCATATCTGTTGCCATGAAAATAGCTCCCAGCATTAAACCTCCCGTTAATAGATGAAATAAAGGATCTGCATATTTATCAGGATTGATGCCGTAAAGAATACCGGTAAAAATAGCAACTGTTGCAATTATAGAGACAGGGATATGCCAGGTGATAATTTTACGATAAAGCATATACAATCCACCTATAATCAAAGCTATTGCAGAAATTTCTCCTAAAGATCCTCCCATCTGACCAAAAAACATATCTGAGTAGCTTGTAGGCAAATTATTAATAATACTTGAAAAAGACTCCCCGTTTTTTAAGCCTTCTTTTACAATTGCAAGAGGCGTTGCACCGGTTTGAGCATCGGTCATTGCAAAGTTTAGAACCTGAACTTTCGGCCAAGAAGTCATTTGTACCGGAAATGATATTAACAAAAATACGCGACCAACCAATGCGGGATTAAACGGATTATTACCTAAACCTCCAAAAGACATTTTGCCAATACCTATTGATACTAATGCTCCAATAACAATTATCCACCATGGCAAATTAGATGGAACATTAAACGCCAATAACATCCCTGTAACAATTGCAGAGCCGTCTGTGATTGTTAATTCTCCTTTTAATAATAATTTTTGAATTATCCACTCGAAAAAAATACATGCTGCAATTGCAATTAAATTAACCCTAATAGCATCCAACCCAAAAAAATAAACTGATACAAGCAGAGCCGGTATCATTGCTATTACCACTCCATACATGATTTTACTCACAGAGTCCTTTGCATGATCATGTGGAGATAACGAAACTATTAATCTATTCTGTCCCATTATTTATTATTTTTTTGATCTTAATATTTTGTTTAAATTTGCTTTACCCAAACGAATATAATCTAAAAGAGGAACTCCTGCAGGACAACCGAAAGAGCAGGATCCGCATTCCATACAGTCTAGAACTCTTTCATCTTGCAATTCTTTAAACATTCCAACAGTAGCCATATTCTTTATAAGATAAGGCTCTAGCCCCATCGGACACACAAATACGCATCTTGCACAACGAATACAATTATATGTCTTAGGACGTTTTGCTTCATCAGATGTAATAAGTAAAATACCTGAAGTCCCTTTAGTTACAGGAATTGAAAAATCTTTAACAGCTTTTCCCATCATAGGGCCACCATTCACAATTTTTCCCGTATCTTCAGGTAATCCCCCTGCTTTTTCGATTAAATTACTTACCGGAGTACCTATTCTTACAAGCAAATTAGAAGGTTTTGGAACAGATTTACCAGTTACTGTTACAACTCTTTCTATTAAAGGTTTATTTTTTTGCACAGCTTCATAAACAGCATAAGCAGTACCAACATTCTGAACTACACACCCAACATCTATTGGTAAACCTCCTGAGGGAACTTCTCTGTTAACAACAGCTTTTATCAGTTGCTTTTCACCTCCTTGAGGATATTTAACCTTCAATGCAACAACTTCAATATCCTGATATTTAGCTGCTTTTTTCTTCAACAGCTCTATTGCATCAGGTTTATTGTTTTCGATACCGATGTAAATCTTTTTTGCTCCGGCAGCTTTTTGAAGTAATCGAGCTCCAACAATAATTTCGTCAGATTTTTCGAGCATAAGCTGATGGTCCGAGGTAAGATATGGTTCACATTCAACCGCGTTTATTATCAAGTTTTCGCAAACTTTTCCCTGCGGTATGGAAATTTTAACATTTGTTGGAAATGTTGCACCACCCAAACCTACAATACCAGCTTCAGCTACTTTTGCTCTGATTTCTTCAGCTGTAAATTTGTCAATATCTTCTACCAGTGCAGTACTGCGGTCAATTTCTGGAAGCCATTCATCACCTTCAACATCAATAATGATGGCAGTTTGCTTATATCCTGTAGAATCAATAATTTTCTCAATTTTAGAAACCTTACCCGACACTGATGAATGAATATTTGCAGAAATAAACCCTGTGCTTTTTGCGATAAGCTGACCAACTTTTACTTCATCTCCTTTATTAACAACAGGTTGTGCAGGAGCTCCAAGGTGTTGTGATACCGGAATTGATACCTGCTTTGGCAATTCAATTTTCTCTATAGGTTTTCCTGCCGAAAATTTGTTTTCGTGTGGATGAACACCACCTTTTGGAAATGTCTTTAACACTGCTTAATCTCCTATATTAAAGTTAAAACTTTTACATTAATTAACAGCTGTTTCTTCAGCACTTTCGACCTTTTCCTTACGAGGTGGAAAGTTTACTTCGAGTATTGCTCCGGTTGGACATTCTGCAACACATTTTCTGCATAATTTACACTTCTCAAAGTCAATATATGCACAGAAATTTTCGACTACAATTGCTTCGTAAGGACATACTTTAACACATTTATTACATGCAATACATGCTGCTCCGCATGCTCGACGAGCATCTGCCCCTTTATCATGATTGACACAAGAAACATAAATTCTGCGATTTTTCTTACCTTTGTTTCTTAATTCGATAATGTTTCTCGGACAGGCTTTTACACAAGCTCCGCATGCCGTACATTTATTTTCATCAATCATAGGTAACCCGGATTCTTCGTCCATATACATTGCATCAAAGGTACATTTAGCAACGCAATCTCCTAAACCTAAACATCCGTATGCACAATCAGTATCTCCCATATATAAAGAATGTTCTATGGCACAAGAGCTTGGTCCGTCATAATAAGTTGTTTTATTTCGCTTTTCATAAGTACCATTACAACGCACAACAGCAACCTTTGGTTCAGCTTCAACGACTGCACGTCCGAGAGCTTCTGCAATTTTTTTCATTGTTTCATTTCCACCAACTGGACAGAACAAACCGTCAAGACTTTCAGCTTTAACACATGCTTCGGCAAAACCTCTACATCCAGGATGTCCACAACCTCCACAGTTAGCTCCTGGAGTCAAAGTTTCTACAACATCTATACGTGGATCCTCATAAACTTTAAATTTTTGTGCCACTACGTATAGGATAACAGCCATAACTGCTCCCAACAAACTCAAAGTAATCAAAGTGTTCAGAATAATATCCATAAACATTAAACTTAAATTTTTTCAATTTCAAAGTTAAACTCTTTCTTTATCTTATCTCTAAATAAATAAACGGTTATGTAATAAGGAATCAAAATAAGAACAGAAAACAAACCTGAGATTCCCTCACTAATTCCAAGTTTTAAAAATATTACTAATGTCAATACTATTACAAAAAAAGGAACTACATATCCCAATAATAATGCAACATAACCAAGCCTTTGTTTTATCACTACCTTTACCTGATCTCCAATATTATACTGGGACTGATTTGCAAATACTTCTATGATTCTATTTGATGAATCTACTCCACAAACTCCTGAAGCATGACAACTTGCACAAGCA
The DNA here is from genome assembly GCA_001603595.1 of Bacteroidales bacterium Bact_19. Classification (GTDB taxonomy): domain Bacteria; phylum Bacteroidota; class Bacteroidia; order Bacteroidales; family ML635J-15; genus Bact-19. Next base: position 12,994 of record LUZK01000015.1, on the reverse strand, counting down.
GATTGAACATTGATATCTACTTTAATAATGCCATCTTTAATTTCGCTAATTACGCCTATATGTTCAATCTTATCATTATGTGACATAAATAACAATGCACAAAATTAGATGCAAAAATATAATTTTTGTAATTTAAATAATAATTAAAAAACATATAAAAATGCTTTTTATAAAATTTAGAATCAGTTTAAATAATTAATTTAATTAGTAAACAATAGATACGATACCGGTAATATTTGGACTATTAACTCCAAGATCAATAAGAAACAAATAAGTTTCATCAGGTAAAGGTTTTCCTTTATACTTTCCGTCACAATGCATTTCACTTTGACTTTCCCATAATAATTGTCCCGAGCGATTATAAACATAAAATTTTTTAAAACATAAAATTCAGTTAAACTTCAAATGCTGCATGTATCGTTTTAATATCGCTTTGAAGAATAAATGTATATGGAACATCTATACTTTAGAATAGGTTATATATTTATACCAAATTCCTCTATAGACTTTAATTTCCAATGTATAGCGTTTGGAATTTTTATTAGTTGTAATAGGTTGATATACAGCAAAAACAAGATATTTTTATCCAAAATTTTGGATTTTCTGCTGTGAAATATTTGGTTTATTATAATTCTATGGTAAAAAAATAATAATCCTGCTCAAAACTGTACAGAAACGACATTTTTACAAATCAAAACCTGCAAAGAGTTTATCCCACTATTAGTATTTTACAAATCTTGTCAGAAAGATTTTTTGATCAGATACTAATTTTAATACATAAAGCTGTGAAGGAAGTTCTGAAATATCAATCGTTAAAAGGTCCCAATCAAACGAAGTCTTAGAAATATCAACTGTTTTAACAATCTTACCGGTTAAATCCACTATCTCTATTCTTTGAATATTCTGATTTATATTGTTTGCAACGACAAAAAGTTGCTCTGTTGCAGGATTAGGATAGGCTTTTACATAGGACATTTCATCTTGATATGCTATGGAATATGGATCACTAATTACAAAATGATGCGGATTTACAGATCCTAAATAAGGATGATATTCTGTATGAGGGCGAGAATCTGTTGCCTCTATATAATAATATACCTCATCGCCAAAGTTAAAACTAAGACTGCAAAAATAATTATTGTTGCCAATATTTTGCATAGCTAATTCAGAGAATGTAGTTTGATCGTTTACTTTATAATATAGTTTAACACTATTAATTGCATTCGAATTGGAAAAAGAATAAACTTCCGCCGAAAACATAAACAAATCCTGATATTCAATTGTATCATGATAAGGAATATGTTTTACTCTTAACATTTGTAGGTCAGGGACTTCGTGAGTGCGACAATGCAAAGCATCTGTGCTGTACCAATAATCATAATTTATTCCTATAATTTGATAGCCGGGTAAAGCCTGAGCATAAACATCTGCAGCTTGACTGTTATAAGAACTACCAGAACCGTTAACAAAAGGAATAAATACTTTATTGTTCATAATTAAAGAATTGGAATATGGCTGTCCGTTTGGACTGTAAGTCCGATAAACTTTATATTTTGTTCCGTAAGAGCTGGTTTGATTTGCCCAATAATCAGCCATTGCTTCATATTCTGCATATTGAGGATTCGTAGCAGGAACACTTGTTATCAATATTTTATCAACGTCTAGAAATTTTCCCCAACAATCAATATGTTTAATGTAATCTCCCAATGGATCAGGCACTAAGTGATAGTTTGAAATGCCTAAGTAGTCCAAATGTTTTTGCATTATTTGATTGGAAGTTAAATTTGTATTTTCTTCATACACTAAATCAGTTGAAGCAGCAACTCCGTATCCGTCGCACATGTAATTACCTCCTGTATGAACTACATTCATTCCAAATACTTCCAAACCTAAATAATTTCCAAAAACAATAGGAATATCATTATCATTAGGACGAGGACGATTATAAGGAAAATTTACAATTCCGGGGACATGATTATCTGTGTATTCAATAAACCAAGGGCTATAATCTCTTGACCAATAAGAATCTATTGGAGCAATAACATAAGATACATTAGCAGTATTGACATTGTTATTAATAAAATAAGTATTTATATTCTGAGCTGTACTATTATTTGCACACACAACATAAACATGAACATATTCTGCAAGTGCCCGAATCAATGTCGCAGGTATGCCAAAGTTATTTGCATAAGAAATTATAACCCCTTGATTAGGCTCAAATTCTGCTATATTTCGAACTGGTCCCGCAGGTGGAGTTGTTTCTACAAAACTCTTCGAATTCAAGCCTTTTTGACTCAGCTCTTCATAATTTAATGCATGATATTTTGCTTGAATTTTTGGATCGGTAATCTGCTGAGAATAAATCACACTTGAAAGAAAACCTAATATGCAAACTAAAAAAATTTTCCTTTTCATAATAAATATTTTTTTAATTATTAGAAAAATGTTTCCTCGAAGGGAGACCTTTCTAAACTACCAGTTTATAATAACCGTCTTGGTATATACTTCATTTTCCAAAACCAATTTAACTATGTATATGCCGTTATCAAATTTTGATGAATTTATAGGAATAATATTTTCGCCTTTTAAGATTTCAAAAGATTGAGAATATTCATAAACAGTTTTTCCGTCAACTGTATATACATAAATTTTAGCTTCGATATTTTCAGTAAGATTTACATATAGATTAAAGTAGTTAGTTGCAGGATTTGGATAAACATTTACAATATTTTGACTAACAACAACATTTGAATTAACAATGCTAACAGCCTGTTGATGATTTGGAAGTTTAATATAATCCAACCATGCACAGTCGCTACCTTCGTCAACGTAATTATCTTTTTTATAAGTCCATTTGAATGAATGATTTCCTGCAGTTACCGGATAAGTTTCTTGACTCCAGTTAACTTCACCTGCCCATTTTCCTTTTTCAACATTATCAATTGAGAAAGAAAGATAATCCCAATAAGTCAATTGTCCCCACCATGAAGAAGCAGCTTCACAGCTTACTTTTTTATAGAATTGAATCTCATCATTATTTAAAACGTTTAAATTTATTGTCAAAACAGATTCTCCTCCCGATGAAGGAACCTGACCTGATTTTGCTGCATTTTGTCCTTCATAAACAACATCACTTACAATAATCCATGGTCTGTTTGTATTATTTACCCATTCATATTTTGTAAAATCACCAGTTTCAAAATCTTCTATCTGCAGACCACAAGGTAAACAAGTTGAAGATTGAGCATTATACATACCAGTATTGAGTACATAATCAAAACAAATATTCTCTCCAACCGGAGTTTCTTCATTAACTACTAATTCAAATTCAATTATTTCAAATTCTCCATAATTAATTCCGATTACAGGTTTTTCAGAATCTAATAAAGTTACATTAGCGTTTGAAGAATATATATGAAGATTACCTGCTTGAGATGCAGAATGTCCATTGTTGGCGACCTTAATTTTAAGGATAACTTGTTCTCCGGCATTAAGCATGCCGTTGTTATTTCCTTGTGAATCATCAATGCCATAGAATGATATTTCCATAGCAGGAGCATTAACAGCAATATTATAATTCATTATCCAGGTATGATTTTCCATATCTTCGACAAGCAATGAGAATGGTATTAAAGTTTGATCGGCTACTCCATCATTAACAGAAACCATGTAAGCATTACCAAGAGTACTTGTACACCCTGCAGAAATAAATCCAAAATTAGCACTTTCTTGCAAAATTTGAACATCAGATGAAGTTGAACTTATTGTTGCAGTAACAAAACTTGCGTCAGCAATACCTACATTATTCAAAGCCTGATTTATAAAAAACGTTTCATTATAATCAACTACACCATTATTGTTACTGTCCTCATCATTAATAGAAAATCCACCGTTAACAATATAAGGACCTTCAGGAACAATTACAGTAACATCTTCCTGATAAGTAATTTTATTAAAGGCAGTAACAGTAACTTTCATAGTTCCCGGAGCATCAAAAGGAGCAATTGTAACATTAGCAATTCCACCAGAAACATAAGCATACCCTATTATAATAGTCTCATTATTTTCGTATTTTGTAAGCGACACTAACGCTCCTTCTACATCGCAATTGACAATAAACTCAGTAGCACCAACAGAAACTGTGCCTGAATGAGTAATATTCATTACTTGAGGGGTTTTGGTTCTAACCATTAGTGAAGGATCACCGAACAATGTCCATGTATCTGCCATTGCTTGACCTTGGCCTCCCTCCTCAATCATTTTAAATAAACCATTGAAACAAATTCCACCGTAAGTTCTTTTAATGTTATTTTGATAAGATTCCACTAAAATGTCGTTCATTTCATCCTGACCTGTCATTGGTTCATTCCATGACTGATTTATTGTTGAACCCAAAAAGCCTACAGCTCCAGTAGGTTGTCCATTATTTGAAGCTCTTAACCAAGTTTCAGCAAAACAAGTGTTATTTTTAAAATCTCCATTCACACAAGCAACACTAAAAATAAAAGGTAGTTTATAATTATTAGTTAAAGCATTTACATTAGTATTTGTAAAATTCGTATTTACCCATAAGGTTACATCTCCATGTCCAATATAGTTTGCTACACCCATTCCGGAATTAAAGGCTGTAGTAATCATGGCGTTATTACCACCATCTTGATTTACATGAGTAACAGTATATCCGTAATTTTCCAATTTTGTTTTAATAAGATTTAGATGAACTACATCAGATTCTCCTCCATTATGACCTGTAGAACCTCCGCCTTCACTTGAAGCCGATCCAAAAGCATTTTCCAACCAGGCAGCATCAACTCCCATATCGCGTTCGTAATAAATCATTTTTTGTACCTGAATTTGAATATCAGCCACAGAATTTCCTGAAAACCTTCCGATGAAAACATCTGCATAACCATCACTACCGTTGAGATATGCGTAACCATTATCGGAGTCGTTATTACTAATTGTCATTGGCGGAATATCAGGACCGTCACCTACTAAAAGAACATAAGTGAGTTCATTATTATTATAGTAGTTTTGAATAAAACTTTTTATCTGTGTTGAAGTAGTTCCAACCTGACTTTTTAGTACCATTTCAACTTCAATACCTTTTTCTCTTTTCCACGAAATGTATGGATACATAGCACTTGCGTAATTATCTGCACAAATTATTAACATTTTTCCGGGAGTGCCATCTTCGAGAGGAGTATATTTACTGTTGTTATGGAAATTTACAAAATGTCTTTTATATAAATTTAAAAATTCGTCAGCAACTTTATTATTTGAAACTGTCAATTCATTTTTAGATGAAGAATTTGAGTCAAATGTAAGCTTTAAAAGTATATCTGTGTAAATTCTTAGTTCTCTTGTAACTGGATTATAAGAAAATGGGACTATTGTGAGGTTAGTGCCTCTAAGTTTGTGTATGATATAAGGCTCGCTCAAAAATGCTTGTTTATCAGGCATAAATGCATTTATAGAGTATTCTTTTCCATATTCATAAGGAACTGTTTGAGGATCAATATTCCTCATTATGCTTCCTCTTGAAGGAGCAATTAAGATGTCGGGAATAACAATATAATTATAATTTAAAACCTCGCAATGTACATTTCCTTTTGCCGGAATATTTATTGCTTTAGTGTAATATGCTAAATCCGGCGTTCCTTTGGTATAATTGTTTGAGCATCCGGGGATTTTAGTAACATTTGCAAGACCTCTTGATGTTTCAACTTGTTCAAAATAATAAGAATTTAAATTAAATTCCATTATTATTTCTTCTTCTGTTTCGGAGGTTATTTTCAAAATTGGTTTTTGATTTGAGATTTGAGAAAAAACAAAACTTCCAAAACTTACTAATAAAATCAAAATGGTAAACTTTTTCATAAAATTTGTATTGATTATAAATATTAATTTTTAACTTTAAAATTTTTGCAATTTAAAAAAACTAATCAACTTCAAGACCTTAAAATTTACATTATGGTTGCAATTTGTAATAAATTAAATAAATTATAACAAAATTTATCTTTTTTAATGAGAGAATTTTATATAAAAATTATTTCCTTAATTTCTTTTAAAACCATAGCCGTTGCTCCCCAAATAAATCCATTTTCAAATTCAAATCCCGGAGCATCAATAGTCATTCCGCGTACTACAATTTTTTTGGATTTTTCGTTACTTAGCAATTCTATTAAATCCAGAACATAAATTTGTTTAACTTCATCAGGTGTTAAAGTAAAACCTAAGGGTTTATCAACAAAAACAACTACAGGACTAACCGAAAAACTGCTAATCGGAATAGCTATTGGGGTTAAAATTCCTATACAATTATCTCGATTAACTTGCACACCTATCTCTTCGAAGGTTTCACGAATTGCCGTATCAATTAAATCAATATCTTCGGGTTCACGCCTACCGCCCGGAAAAGCAATTTGTCCTGAATGTGGTCCTGCATCAGGGGCTCGTTCTATTAGAACTGTTTTTAACGAGTCATTTTCTACAAATAACAATACCAAAACAGCAGCTTCTTTTAGAACAAGATCTTTAGCAAAATAATCAGGTGGATTTTCAGGAAAAATGGGAATCATAGTTTTATGAGCTTCGATTCCCGGCAAAACAGATGTTTTTAGTTTATTATTTAGCTTTTGAATAATCAGAGTAATTTCAACTTTACTTAAGACCGAATCCATAGTTAGCAATTCTACTTTCTTACTCTTTTGATAAATTCTTCTACTTCGGGAACACCTCCTTGATAAACTAAATAACCGTTATAAGGTTCGCGTTCTGTAATTTCATCATTAACCGGAGTAAGCATAATTCTCTTTACCTCTTCAGGATCTTCGGTTTGTCCCAAAGCCCAGCCAAGTTTTACATAAGCCACTTCGGGAAGCATATTTCCGGCTGGAATTATTCCCATAGCCATCATATCACGACCTGTATCATAAACATACATTTGAACGTATCCCCAAATAGTTTGCAAAGTCATATACATGTGTACTCCTTCTGCATGAGCACGACGTATTGCAGGATATATTTCTTTATTAACATGTCCGAGCCCTGTACCAACAAATACAATTCCTTTATATCCGGCATCAATTAACCCGTGAATTGTATCGGGTTTCATTCCGGGATAATAATAAACCATGGTAACTTTATCGCTAAAATATGGCTTGATAATAACATTTTTATCATTACGACGTTTGTTATAATTTTTCTTTATAGGGGTTATTTCTTTTGTAGTAACCATTGCTACAGGAGTATCTCCAATAGTTCTAAAGGTAGATCTATAGGATGAGTGCATTTTCCTCACTCTTGTTCCTTTATGTAACAGCCCATACTCGTCAGAAGTAGGGCCAAACATACAAACTAAGACTTCAGCTATATCAGAATGTCCGGCAGTTTTCATTGCGTGTTGTAAGTTCAAAGCGGCATCGGAACTCGGGCGGTCTGACGAACGCTGCGAACCAACTAAAACTACAGGTACAGGAAGGTTTTGACACATAAAAGTTAACACTGCACTCGTATGATGAAGAGTATCTGTTCCATGACCAATAACTATTCCGTCAACACCTTTTTCTATTTCCCTGCCAATTGCTTTTGCTAGAGCAATATATTGTTGAGGCCCCATATTTTCGGAAAAAACAGCAAATAATTTTTCTGTTTCTAAATTGCATATTTGAGCAAGTTCAGGAACGGCTCCATATAATTCTCCGGGAGAAAATGCCGGGATAACTGCTCCTGTACGATAATCAAGACGAGAAGCAATAGTTCCTCCTGTTCCAAACAATTTAACTTTTGGTAAGCCGGGAGTATATGGAAATTCTTTTTCCGGAATTGCATAATTGGCTTTCTTATAGCCAACCTCTTTCATATCAATTATTGTATTGATATCTAATCCAATATTATACCCGGTTATTACCTTAATTACAATATGTTCATCATCATCATTAACAGATCGTGGAAGAACAGTGCCTTTAAATTTTCCGCGTGTTGTATCAATTTCGGCTTGCCCCCAAACTCTTACATTATATTTTTTTAGTAATTCTAATGCTCTCCCTTTATAACCCTGAAAAAAATCTGTATTATCCATTTTTTAACTTTTATTGAGTTATTCTTTTTTCTATTTCCTCTTTTAATTCATTCAAATCCATGTTGCCAACAGCCATTGGTCTGATTTGCCCCATGACCCAATTTAAGGAATTTTCTTTTGTTTTGTTTTTAGCTTCGGAATTGTATTTTTCAATCAAAAAATCAATTTTGGAAATCAATTCTTCCTTGCTACGACGTTTAAATTTTAGTATGGTTAAAATTGATTCAAAGTCAAGGTTAGGATGTTGATACAACTCAGGTAACATATAAATTCCTAATGGACAATGTAAATTATTTTGCTTTAAAAACGCTATTAAATCAAGCAATCTGTCGTAGGTAAAATCTTGTCCTTTCTGGTATTTGCCTTCAACCTTTTTAAGTTCCTGTCCAAAAAATTTTCCTGCAACGGTGGGATCAATACCATACTCGTTGATTGTTTTTTCGATATATGGATATAAATTTCGGCTAAGAATATATGTATGCGAAGATTCTGGAATACCCCATGCCAACATTTGATTTACTCTTTCGCGTACGGTATTGGGGATACGTTTTTTAAGATTTTCGATATATTCAACCGAAAGAGGTATTGGTGTAGAATCTGTATCGGGATACATTCTGTCGGGACCGGGCAATACTCTTTCGAACATTGTAGTACCGTCTTCAAAAGATTTTCTGGTTTCGTTTGGGACGCCCTCAAAAGCCATTTTGCATCTTTCTTCGATAGTTTCCAGAGCGGTTGCCACATCATCTTCGGTAGCCCAAAAAACAATAAGAGCATCTTTTTCTTCATCACAATTCATAATCATTTTTATGATTTCCATGTCTGAATCTGTGATTACCTGAACAGGCAGCTCTGAATGTACCATATTTGGAAAATCAAGGCAAGCTATAACCTTCAAACGATCAGCAATTTCCTGAGCAAACATTATTCCCGGCTGATTATACCAAGACAGTATTCCTTTAAAATGAGGTAATCTCACTGCAAGTAATTTCTTCCCGCTTTCCTTAGCAGATTTAATTGCAGGATGAGTAATTACAAAAGCATCGTAATCAAGATAAGTATATTCAATTTTCCAATTTTGCCAGTCGGAGACTCGCTGTCTTAATTCATCACGAATAGCGAGTAATGACCATTGTCTGAAACATTCGTTGTGAGTAAGTTCCGGAATCCATTTTGTGTGTGCAACTCCTTTAATTTCGACTCTTGTTCCCCCCTTGCAACTTACATTAACATCCTGACGAGCAGCTCCCATTCCTGTTCTGACCAATCCGGTTGAGCGATTCAGGAATCTGATGTAATCGCAGGCTTCCTTAACTTCGTCTGGATTCTTCATGTCGGGATATGTAACAGTTTCTATAAGCGGCATTCCAAGTCTATCGGTTTTATACACACGCCAATGTCCAACATCGCTAATTTCACGACAAGAATCTTCTTCGATACTTAATTGAATTAATCTTACTTTTTTGTTTTTCAATTCAATTTCACCTTCAACTCCAAGAATAGCAGTGCGTTGAAATCCTGTAGGAATACTGCCGTCAAGATATTGTTTACGAGTTATATGTACCTCGCCTACAACATTGAATTTACATAAAATAGTGATTATCAAGGCTTTTTCAAGAGCATCTTTGTTGATTAAAAAAGGTGGGGTATCGTCAACCTCATAAGTACAGGCTGTTTTATTATTAATTCTGTAAACAATATTTTTTCTGGTTTTAAATTCCATTAATGCTGTTCCGTCATATTCCCCCAGCTCACTCAAAGTCGGACGCATGTGGCGAATTACCTCTGCATCATATTCCTCATCTTTTTGATAAATTCCAGCCGGACAATGACAAAATAGTTTTTTCTCTGTTAATAATTGTTGATGGACTTCCAAACCCGACATAAATCCGATTCTGTCGTAATCTTCCTGTTTTGCAAGCTGACGAGGAATATATCCGATTTTTTTTAATGTAGCTAAATAATTCTGGTAGGGATCAAAATTTTTCATCGCTCAAATAAAAATTTAATTATTAAAATTTTTGAGTTCCAAAATTAGTTTTAGTTTATCAAAAACAAAAGATTTTCTTAAGTATTTATTAATAATTATTCAACAGGTTGTAAATAATCATTCTATTAGCCAGAATCCCAAAATCAACTTGACATTATAATAATTCAAAACTACTGAATTACCGCCGGAAAGAACAACAAATTTTCGACCATATTGTACTCCCGGCATTATCGAAAATCTTTTTCCAAAATGAAAATTATAACCAAATTCAAAAAATACTGCTGAAATACGATGCATTTCTATAACATCTTTTATTAACACAAATCCGGGTGATAAAAAGAAACCTTTCGATATATAAGGAAATTTTCGTTCGAAATTAAAATGATATGGTATTCCTATTTCAAAACCAATATTTTTAATTGCACTGTTTAAAGGTCTGATACCATAATATACAATAGACATCAACCGAAAATCCAGATTGTATCCTGCTAAAGGACATTGATATGCTATAGGCAAAATATTTATGTCAAATGCACCGGCAGGATAATTTTTTTCAACATGAACTTGAGGATTTATCCCAAGAAAACTCATAAATGTTCTTTCCCCTAATTGCGAAAATCCCACTAAAGTGTAAAAAGATAATAATATGAATAATATAATTTTTTTCATTTTAGAATGGATATCCAATACCAAAGTTTACAGTAAATTGTTTAAAGCCAAAATCCTTGAATGCCGTAAACCACCTGTTGCCTTCGTCATACCGTGGGTCGTATAAAGGAATCCCAAAATCAAACCTGACAACAAAAAATGTTAAGTCTATTCTTGTTCCAATACCTGTGCCCAAGGCAAACTCTTTATAAAATCTGTACAAATCAAATAATGCCCCTGCTCTGTTGTCATTTTTATCGACAGCCCAGATATTTCCGGCATCTAAAAACAATGCTCCTTTAAAATACGAAAAAATCGGGAATCTGTATTCTGCGTTAAACATAATCTTCATGTCTGCGATTTGGTCGAATGTGCGATCAGGATTAAAATATGACCCGGGTCCGACTTCACGGACTTTCCAAGCTCTGATATCATTAGCTCCACCGATAAAATATTTTTTTGTAAAAGGTAATCCTTTTGTCGAATTCCCATATGACAAACCTATTCCAAAATATGCACGGTAAACAATTTGTTGACTTTCACCAATAAAATTATATCTTCTAAAGTCTAAATCTGCTTTAATAAATTGAGAAAATTCTATTCCCATAAACCTGTATGAAGTACTATCAATTTTAGGAATGCCTGCAATTTTATAAACAGAACTTAATACGTTGCCGCTTGATTCAAAATTTAGCCAGATATATGTAAAATCTTCATGCTTTGTAAGTTTTTGATTGCTAAAAACAAGGCTGTAATTCAGAGATGTAATTAACTGATCTTCATAAGAATATCTAATGTATAAGTGTTTGATTTGTTCAAGAAAAATAGGATTAAAATCAAAAATTTTAACAAAATTAATAGTAATCGGACTTATATTATTAGTAAAATAATTATTTCGACCGCTTTTCCAACTGTATCCAAAACCGGCATTAAGAATAGATCTTGTGTAATCAGGGCGTTGTTGATATGAATATGTTGAGAATAAATTAGTTCTGGGATAACTTCTTTTTATAAATTCTGGAGAAAGGGAAAAGGGCAGTAGTAACCTAGGTATTGTAAGCCTTAATTCTGCTCCGTATTCAAGAGTATTAAAGAAATATGAGCGACGAATGGTATCCTCAACAAACATTGTTTGAAACGAGAGATTCCCTTTGGCATTGAAAATTTGAGCCCCTTTTACAATATTACGGTTCAAATACGAAATACCTCCGGACATCCCAATGTTACCGGAAGTATTATTCCCTTCTAGTTCAAAATTTATATTTTGTTTATCCAATGGAGTTAAATAAATATAAACGTCAAGATTTTTTTCTTTAAGACTATTCAATACTAAATCATCGGGCTGTCGCAAAACTATATTTATGTTTTTAAATTGTCTGAGAGAGCTTAGATGTGTATGAGTTTTCTCAATATCTTCGATATTATATAAATTCCCGGGTTTAATAAAACAAGCTTGTAGTAATACATTAGGTTTTAATCTTAACTTATCTCTGTAAATTATTTGAATACCTTCAACAATAATGGTATCAAGCATAGCAAAATATTCTTGGTTTTTTGTAATTGCTAAATTCAAATCATAATCCGAATGTATAAAAACCCTGTTAATTTTTTGTGTTGTGAAAGTATTTTCAGTAATATCATCATTGCCAAATTCTTTTCTGATTGTAAAAGTTAACTTTACGTTATCGTGTCCGTTAAGAGTATCAACAAAATAATGAATGTTATTCAAATTGAAATAATAATAGCCTTTTGTCCTGAGCAATCGAAGTACTCTTTCCCGCTCCGATTGAAGATTATTTGTATTTAATTTTGAATTGTATCGGACGAGAGAATTTACAGTATCGGATTGAATTATTTCTAACACTTTAGGATCAAGAACATCATAAACAATTTCTTTAATAACATAAGCCGGACCTGTTTTTATGTCATAAGTTAAAATTACTCTTTTTTTACTAATATTTTTTACAGAATAAGAAACACTGTTATTATAATAAGATTGTGTTTGCAGGAATGATCTTATGTTCCTTAAAGAACGTTGTGTTAATTCTTCACTATAAACAACCGGAGATTCTCCGATTTGTCGAATCCAACGCGTTAAATAAAATTTTTCTTTTGGGCGTTTAGCTTTTAACTTACGACGTTCATTAATTTCGGCCTCCTTTTTTCTCCTTCTTTCTTCTCTGATTTCTTCTTTTTGGGGATTTACCAGATTATAAACCCTTGCATAAAAACTATAGCCTAAAATCTTTTTATTGGCTTTTTGTCTTAGA
>LUZK01000177.1 GCA_001603595.1 Bacteroidales bacterium Bact_19 | reverse complement strand
AGCGTCAGATGTGTATAAGAGACAGGGAAAATCATATTCAGTAGAGGCAATTGTCGAAATTATAAGTAATAGTACTAATAGTACTAATAAAAAATTTTTTTTCGAATTTGAAAAACTTGGCAGAAAAAATGAAATTCTAGAGTGTTATGCTGATATTAAAAACGAAAAAAAAATATTAAATTGACAGCCTGTATTTTAAATTGATAAACGAATAAAAGAAATAATTAAAAGAAAATAAATTATGATTAATGGAGCAAAATCGATTTTAGTTTTTGGAGGATCAGATTATCAACTGTCATTAATAAATGAGTGTAAAGCTATGGGATTATATACAGTTGTAATAGATCCGAATTCGGAAGCTATAGGAAAACATTTTGCAGATGCATTTGAAATTGTTGATGGTCAAGATTTTTTAAGCACTTGTAAGGTAGTTGAAAAATATAAAATAGATGGGATTGTAACCGCTGCCACAGACAAACCTTTAGTTATGATGGCAAAAATTGCAGAAAAGTATAAATTTAATTTTATATCCCTTGAAACTGCAATTTTAAGCACAGACAAATATTTAATGAAAAAAGTTTTTAATCAAAATAATATCCCTTGTGCCAAAGGGGAATTAATCGAAAAAGTTGAAGATTTATCAAATTTTCCTATAATAATTAAACCCAGAGATGCTTCAGGAAGCAGAGGTGTTTTTTATTGTTTAAATAAAGAGGATGCTAAAAATTTTTTTACTCAAGTTAAAAAATACACACTTAAAAATTCAATACTTGCTGAGAATTATTTGGAAGGTAAAGAATACAGTATTGAAGCCATTCATTTTAATAATATATCAAAAGTTGTTCAGATAACAGAAAAGTTTGTCACTGAATTGCCATACAATGTTGAGATAGGACATATACAACCAGCAGGATTAGAAGATGAAATTGTAAAGAAAATAGAAAATTTAACATCAATTGTTGCAAAATCTTTTAATTTTTCAAATTGTGTATCCCACAATGAAATAAAAATTAATGATAAAGGGGAAATATTTTTTATTGAGGTGAGTCCTCGATTGGGAGGAGATTTTATTTCATCAACTCTAGTTGAAATCTCGACAGGATTGAGTATGGAAAGAGTTTTAATAGATATTTCTTTAAATAATCCTTTCAAAATTAAAGAATTAAAAAATAATTCTTGCGGAGTTTTTTATTTTAATTTAAAACCTGGTATATTAAAAAAACATTCAAACTTAAAAAAAACTTTTTCAAAACCCTGTGTGGTTGATTGGAAATTTAACTTGAATATTGGTGATAAAATTCCTGTTATTACAAATAGTTTGGATAGATATGGCTATTTTATAATTAAAGAAAAAACAAG
>LUZK01000095.1 GCA_001603595.1 Bacteroidales bacterium Bact_19 | reverse complement strand
AAAGTAATGTAACTTTTGACTTGTATAACATTCATGGCCAAAAACTTTATCATGAAATAAAGTATCTTTCGGCAGAAATAAGCACATTTGAATTTTACAACTCGCATTCAAATATAGGTGTTCTCAAAATTACTACTGTTGATAATTGCTATTCTATTAAAGTTTTTGGAAATGCAAATTATCAGACTATTTTATGCAATACAGTTTGCAATGTTTTAAACACTCCACCAACAATAAAAGAGTTGAGAACCAATTTTGAATTTAACGAAGGAGATACACTTCGCATAACTGCGATAAAACAGGCATTTCATTCAAACTCAATCTTTATTCAACCAATAAATACTGAAAATTATATTATCTATATAAGTCAACCCTGTGCTGGCATTGCGACTGTTACAGATTATGATGGAAATGTTTATAATACTGTTAAAATTGGAAATCAATGTTGGTTGAAAGAAAATCTTAAAGCAACGCATTATTCAGATGGAACTGCACTAGTTAATGGCTCTCTTACGGGCATTGGTGGTGATGACATTTATTTAAAAGCTTTCTATAATTTTGAAGACAACGATTCTTTAAGTGAATTGACAGGGAAATTATACACATGGGCAGCAGCAATTAATGGTTATGTGTCAAATAATGATGTATTACAAACTGGGCACAGGCAGGGAATTTGTCCTATTGGTTGGCATATTCCGAGTGATGAGGAATGGGGAGAGTTAGAATTGTTTGCTGACAACACTTTGCAAAATCCTTATGTTTTTGGACTAAGAGGCTCAATTGGTGGCTCTATCCTTAAATCAAATTTAATGTGGAATACAGCTTCTGGTAATAATAAGTACGGGTTTACTATTTTGCCTGGCGGCCGAAAGGAGAACAATATCTTAAATAATGCTTTTGAATATGTTGGGTATAATATTAGTGCTGGCTTTTGGGCTTCTACATATTATCAAGGGAATGGTGTTTTTAGATATATTTTCGATACATCTACACAAGTTGGACGAGGCAATTCGAATCCAGCACATGGCTATAGCGTAAGATGTATAAAAGATTAACAGCCTGTAACAGCACCTATGTGTAATGCGGCGAGCGTGGGAACTTTGAAATGAGTTTCTTCCCCTAAAACCCGCCAAGCCAATTTAGATTTGTGAAAATAAATTATCTTTACGAATGAAATTTTAGATAAAAAAAATTACGCAACGGCTTGTCTCATTACAAGTATGACAGGGACATTACTCTCTCTCTGCCGCACTCCACATAGCTGCGATCGTTATGGGCAAGTAAATAAACTATTACTGACAAAAGCCACCGACTTTATCGGTATAACCCAAAGGTCAGAATAGTTATTTGAAAAGTATATGTTTATGACAGTCGGACAAACCGAAACAGCGACTTTAAACTATTCTGAAAGTAGGCAAACTTAAAATTAATTAAAATGAAAGACATGAAAATTAAAATGTTAACGTCAGTAATGCTCATTATTGGGCTACCTACTTTTATGAGTTGCGAAAAAGAACAAGAATCTCTTAGCAATACAGTAATAAAAACAGAAGATCAAATTGTGGTTAATCAAATTATGGATTTTCTTGACAAGGTTGAACTTGAAAGACAAGGAGTTACTCAGAAGAATAATGAATTTATGTCCATTGACAGTGCAATTTGGTTCATTGAAGCTGCGATTAACTACACAGCAACAGAACCTCTGTCATCTTCAGATTCTGAAATAAGCTTTTATACAGTTGATGTATTGGCAGAAGATTCTCATGGCATGTTAGAAATGAGTGAAATACAAGTTGTTTATGATTCATTTCAATCTTATATTGATGATATTATCAGTTTGGATGATAATATCAATAAGATATTTATTGCGGATATTTTTGTTAAGGAAACAAAAAGCACAAATAGTACTTTGTCAATGGCTATCGGGGTTGAAAAAAGCTTAATGGTGTATCCTCCTGTTTTGCACGACTGGTATTGGGGCGGAGGCTTAGGTAGATGTGATGGTTCTGGTTTAGGGGTTGGGACTGATGCTGCAGACATAATAAATAACAGAATTAATCAAACAATTATAATGCCCCCAGCTGGAGCATTTTGGACAGATGTGGATTATTTTACAATGGTTGGAACAAGTGACGGTTTATTTCAATATTGCGATCCTGTATCAACTAACCATTGCTTATCAAGTCAGGAAATTACAGATTACATTGGAGTAGTTGAGTCATATACTAATAATCATTGTCCGTCTGGAAAACAACTCATTTATCGAAATTTTTATGATGATATTATTCCTTCTATGCCAAATTATGAAGGTCTTCATATTTGTGAGATTAGGTTTGGTATATTGAGATACAGCATCGAATTATAAGTAAATATAGCTTTAAGTATTGCATTATGATTTATTTTCATAATGCAATACTTGAGTTTAAAAGAAATGAAAATGAAAATTATAGAAATGAAAAAAATAGCAATGGTTTCTGTCATATTCTTCTTAACAATATTCAGTGCCTATTCCCAAAATACCTTTGAATTGCTTGTCGAGAATAATTATGATGAAATAGTACTTGATGTAATCGAATTGCCTGATGGTAATTTCATTTTAGTAGGGACTTATGAAGATCCAAATCAATCGGACATTTATCACGGCTATATAATTAAAATGAATAATACCGGAAATATTATAAGTAGTGCTTATATTAATGATTACTCTTATTGCATGCTGCATAACGTTCATTTTTATAACGATGAGCTTTATGTCATAGCAACTCTAAGAGAAAATACAGATACTAATTTTGTTATTGGACTTTTTAGATTTAATACAGACCTTGGTTTGTTGGATGTTAACATAAATTCATTGGAAGGAAATAAACAAATTGGTTTTGTAAATTCAATTATTGATTCGGATTCAAATTTGGTTATTTGTGGTATCTCTAATGACTATAGTGTAACTGGCGTAAATATCGGGTCTAATGGTTATGTGTATAAAATGTCAATAACTGGTGATTCTCTTAGCAGTAAATTTTTTGTAAGAGAAGCTAATTTATTAAAGTATCCCACAGGTATTATTGAAAAAGTTGATTCAACAGGATATAACTTATTTATTAAATATTACACAAGCACTTCTAATTGTAGTAAAATAAATCTTAATAAGAATTTGCAAGAAATGTCTGTGATTAACCTCTACTCTGAAATAGCTGAAGATAATTATGCTCTCCATTCTTCGACCCATGCAACACCTATTCGCATTAATGATAGTTCGATTTTGATTAGCGGTCGGTATCCTCTTAATGAGACATTCTTTACATTTACAATGTCAGAGGAAGATTCGATTATTTCAACTGCTTATATTGAAAATGAAAATAGAATACAATGGGCAAATACTTATGGGAATAGTATAAATGGAAATAATATTTATTCTGGTTATACATCAAATGTGAGTTTCAGTGATTTTTATTTTAGTCACGATACTTCACATATCCATATTGTAAAGTTTGATGAAGAGTTGAACATAATATGGCACAAAGTATTAGGAGGTGATGCCTATTATAACCTATATAGAGTATTGGCATGTAGCGATGGCGGGTGTTTGCTAGTAGCCAACAAATTTGAATATGAAGATAACCCAGACAAAATCAGAAACGTCTATATTGCAAAACTAAGTATTGATGGAGATTTTTTATGGAAAAGAGAATATCCGGTTTCCAAAATGATTTCCATATTCCCTAATCCTGTGAAAAATAATTTGTATTTGGATTTAAGTAAAAATGTTTCAATCAACGAATACAAAATATTTAACCAACTTGGAGATTTAGTTTTAAGCGGACAGCATTTTTCTGGTACTATAAATGTTGATGCCTTATCTGTGGGTACTTATATTATACAACTGTCCACAAATATAGGAATAGTCTCTGAAAAATTCACCAAAGTAAAATAGGTTCTGTAATTACTAAAACAAAGTGCTGCATATTATGTAAAAGTGAAAGTGAAATGGAAAGTAAATTATGAAGATAAGAAGGACAAGAAATACCAGCCCATAACAGCAAATATATATCAGCTGCGAGTTAGACGCGCCAGAGAAGCGCAGCCGCTACATATTTGCATACCGTTACCAACAAGTTGAAAAACCGAACAGTCATTATATGTGCTTTAAAAATTATAATTTTTACCGTCTTAATATGGAACAAATTGTTACTATTTAAATATAAAATTACATTGGAAACAAAATTAAAATAAAAAAAGTGGGAATATGCCAAAAAAAACACTGTAAACAGAAGTAGGCAAAACTAAAAATCTATTTTATGAAAACTTTAAAAATTTATTTTGTTGCACTATCACTATTATTGTTGACCATCGCCTGTTCAAAAGAAGAAAATGCATTAAACCAAGACCCTGAGAAAGAGAACTCCTCGTTTTCTGTAAATGATTTTCCAAAAACTCCAAACCCTATTGATGCAAAATGCTACACTATTTATGAAGAAGATCCGAATTTTGAAAAGATCAATGAACAAATATTAGAAATTGCAATAGCTACTCGCAATTATTTTAAAGAATTCCCTGATATGAAAATTGTTGAATCGGAAGCTAAATCAAACGATAAAGAAGCATTTAATCTCCAGTCATTTGTCTTAAAATCAAGTTCTAGTTTTACTGATCAAACTGCAGCTTATAATCAGTTAAATAATTTGCTTGTAAACTCAGACTTTACATACCAAAGTAATTCAACACTGCGTAATGAGACATATAATTTCTTCCCTGCAGTTTACATCCCAAATCTTGCTATCGCAGATTTTAATAAAGAGCCCATAATATGTGCTGCGATAGAAGTAAATTCGAGTTTGCCAGAAATGGAAGAATATGAGGGGTATATCGTAGGATGGTATTATGATGAAAATAACAACTTAAATGAAATACTCATTAATGAGCAAGAAGCTATGAATACGACTCATCCAGTTATTATTATCGTTCCAGACACAGAAAATGATAAAAACTCTTCACAAGAAGATATTCATAAAATAAACAATAAATCAACAAAAACTATCGTTAATAAAACAATTGACGAGTATAAAATAAACTATCGATATGACAGCAGCAACAGATCTGAATATTCTTATAGTGTAGCTTATGTATTTAATAACGGAGGCATTCAACATGGTGGCTATAGAGAGGAAATCGCAGAAATTCACAAAGATGATATTGGAGTATTATTTACTAATGATTATGCAATTTGGCAGATATCTCAAATGAATGACTTATATAGTGTATATTTTGTAACATTTGAATATGATTGGTTTGCTACGAAGAAAAATGTATATATGGATAATGTTGGCGTAGGCTGTAGAATGACAAATCCAGGCGATTATTATCAGCGTTTGAGCATCATAATGACTGACCAAACGACAATCAGTAGTGAAAAAGGATATATTAAAGTTAAAACACAATAAATATCTAATCAAATAAAAATAAATAATATGAAAAAAATAATATTGTTAGTAATCGTTACGATGTGTTTTTCGTTCTTATATTCGCAGGAAAACAATAGTAATATTTCTTTTAAAATTCTTACAGGAGCAAAGTACACTCCGTTTGACTATGTTGGAGGTGGCATATTGGGATTTTCTATTACGAAAAACAAATTTTCTTTTAGTTTTAGAAATGACATAAGTTTATCAATAGTAAAAGATAATGCATCTAGTTACTTTGGTATCAATAAATATCGAACATACAAATATTTCGATATTCATTACTCTTTAAGTAAAAAGATAGGAGCTTCATTGGGTTATGGTTGGATATCAAACAAAGACGAAATTCACATATTACATAATTATTATGGTTATTCTGTAATCTCATTAGGAGTTAGATATTTCATTTCAGAGACAATTATTTTTGAATTTAAAGGAGATATTCCATTTGTGGATTTGCATTCTCCTGTTGACCAAAATGTTGCATTTCCTGCTTCTATTGGTCTTATTTATGTTCTGAAATAATATGACATTTATCCGTAAAAAATATGTAAAAGAAGTACACAGTGGACAAAGCAATTTGTCTACTGTGTGTCTTCATTGGCTGATTTACTATTTATTTTCAGAATAGCGTTGTATTTAGCAGTAAATGCAATAGCTAGATTTAATTCATACACATTGTGACAAAAACAAAACAACCAGTTGGTAACAGCAAGGCTTAGCACAATGGCGAAATTTTTTTTAATAAAACATTATATTTTTAACTAACTTTGTAGTGGCTCGAAACATTTGGCGTTGGAATTCGCCACATGTGCCAAGCCGCAAACGTTATGGGCAAGTTAAGAAAGAAAAATGCATTGTAAAGACACCGACTTTTTCGGAATAAATAAGAAGCAATGCTGACTGCGAAAAATTTGAACATAACGGTCTGAATAAGTCGAAAAGGGACCATAAATCAGAGTAGACCAAAACTAAATATTTTTTTAAAAATGAAAAAGAATTTTTTTAATGCAGTAATCCTGCTAATCGTTTTAGGAACTAGTGTTATATCTTGTACAAAAGATGAAACACAAGTACAAACGCAAGTTTCCTCAACAAGTGTAATTTCTTTAAAATCCACTATGATTTTTGAACCTGAATTTCTTGTCAATAAAGACAATCCATATGATGTATATGGATTAAAAATGTATGCTTTCTATGCTGATATTTCAATTTTATTTCAGGATTCTATTTATTCCGATTATCTATTGTTTGAGAGAGCATATAAAGAATTACTAATTAAACACTCGAACAATTTGTATCCATCAATTGATACTGCCTCGTATTCTGAATATGAAAGTAAGATTATTAGTAATCTGACAACTAATTTGTTTATTAAAAACATAAAAGAAATTACGCAAAAATGTGAAAGCGATATCATTGCAGACAGAAATCTTACAAATGCACAAAAACAGAGACTTTTGGCAATAGTCTCACTGTACAAATTTTCATATTATTATCAATCAGAAATAATGTTAATGTATGCAACCTGGGAAGAACGCCATCATGATTGTATGGTTAGAGAGTTAAATACAATTTTTGCAGATGACGGGAATCCTCTTCCTGAAATGTTTTTCATCGCAGGTTGTCCAGAGACTGTAATTCAATTGAATCTTGTGTGTGCTTGGGAAGCTACATTTGGCATAGACTAATATTTTGTAATATGCAAGAATTAAAAAAAGAAGGCATAATAGTATCAAGTTTTGTACTTTTATGTATCCTCGACAAAATAAATGTTCCATTTATTGGTATCGCCATCTTATTTATTTTACCAGTTGTAATTGGACTCCTGATTTATGTTGGTATTACAAGTACAGACTTTAAAACAGGTAAACTACAAGTTATATTCTCAATTTATTATAAGATGTTTTTCCTTATAGCTCTGTTTTTTGCTCTTAAAGACTATCCTGGAAAAGACTTAATATCTATTGTTGCAGTCAGTAGTGCTTTATTATATATTGTTTTTGTAGCATTAAGTAAAACTAAAAAAGGTTTGATTCTTTTAGCAATCCTTTATATTAATTTATTTAGTGGATTTTTACTACTAATGCGTTATTGATAAATGTTAAAAATTTGGGAGGGATTTAACAAATCTCTCCCATTTATTAGAATAACCAGCCCATAACAGCACCTATATTTCATGCGGGGAGTGTAGGTTAATTAAACAACATCGCAACACCGAAAAAACGCCAAATTTAGATTTGCTTTTGTGTAAAAATTTGCGAAAATTATTCTTGCAAAACAAAATTGTATTAGTAAATTTGGCTTGTGGGAACACTGAAAAATTAGTACTTTGAAAACCCGCACAAAACATAGCTGCGACCGTTATGGGCAAGTTAAAAAAACAAGATACGGTCTGCGAAAGCCAACGGGCTGACCACCCAATGTGACAAAAAAAAGAGAATTATCGAACGTTAAAAGTGGAGACCAGAAACCACTCAAAAAAAACGGGGCGTAATCGAAAAGCCAAATGAGTAGAATAATTTAAAATATTTCACAAAATGAAAAATTTAACTTTAATTATTTCTTTTTTAGCATTTGTAAATGTTCTTTTTTCACAAGTTTTAAGTGATGTAACCATACCTAATGACTATCCATCGAAACAAATAGTATTGAATGATATTAAAAAATCAACGGATGTAATCAACGGATTAAATGGATTGTCTCTAAAATTAAGTGAGGTTGAAACATATACCATTACTGAATATATACCAGACAAAGAAAATATACCTTCTAATTGCTCTGCAAATGTTGTACTTTATAAAATTTCACTTGATTTTCCAAAAATGAATGACAACACTCATAAAAGGGTTTTTGTAGCAGCATTTTATAAAAGGACTATTGGTTCTGATTGCAAAGCAGGCAATTGGTCTTTTGGTGGAATACACAAGCATTTATCATGGTTTGATGAAGCCCATATTATAAATCCGGCAGGGACAGACTTGACGCATCAAAAAAATGTTGAATTGCAAAAGCAAAAAGATTTTGAAGAAAAGAAAAAAAGAGAGGAACAAATGAAAGGAACAAATGCCGCGAATGAAGAACAAATGATAAACATTGCATTGGAGGGTATTAAAATTAAGCCAACTAAATTTTTTGGAACGACACCTGTTTCTGAAATATCAGATATTTCCGTTGTAATCCCAGAGGATAATAAATATATGGGGAAAGGAACAATTTGTTCTTATATATGTGTTATAAATTATAAACATAATGGACAAAATTTGTCTAAAAAAATGAAAATACAAGGAAAGAGGGATGACGAAAATCAACCATTTAGATTTTTATCGGCTTTTGAACAATAAAACCTAGCCCATAACAAAGGCTATATGCCATAAGGGTTTCAGTGGTAATTCATGCGTTCTACCCCGCTCAAACTTCGGTGTCGGTGGACAGGAATGCAGCCCGCAATCCCTTACTGCATATAGCCTAGAACGTTATGGGCAAGTTTAAAAAACAAGACACGGTCTGCGAAAGCCAACGGGCTGACCACCCAATGTGACAAAAAAAAGAGAATTATCGAACGTTAAAAGTGGAGACCAGAAACCACGCTAAAAAACGGGGCATAATCGAAAAGCCAGACGAGTAGAACAATTTAAATTTCTAACTATTATGAAAAACACATTTATTTTTATGTTATTCCTACTTCCAATTGTTGCTTTTGGACAGCAACAAGTTCCTAATGGAAGTTTTGAAAATTGGTCGGGAGATCCTTTAGCTCCTGATGGTTGGCTTACGGTCAATAGCATAACTCCCGATTATCCAACTTACGGAACTACAAGAATCACAGATTCTTACGATGGGACTTACGCAGTTAAATTGGTATCAGGTAAAGTAGATGCTACCCCAATGGGATTTCCATATATTGATACAACTGCAGTTGTATCTATTGGTGTTTTAACATCTCAAGGACCTATTTATGGTATTCCTTTTACTGATAGACCTTTAAAGTTGAGTTTTTATTATAAGTATTCTCCTGGTACTTACCCAACTGGTATTGTTGACACGGCACAAGTTTTAGTTCAATTAAGATCTCAAAATTCAAGCATCGGAGAAGGCGTTATGAAATTTTATGGTAATGCTGTTACACAATATACATACGCAGAGATTCCCATCACTTACTGGAACCAAGCAACACCGGATACATTAGTGATTGATATAACTTCCAGTGTAACAGGGTTCTCTAAATGCGATGTTTGCCATTTTGCTAATCAAATAGGGAGTGAATTAATAATTGATAAAATGGAATTTATTTATACGACGACTGGAATAAATAATGCAGAACAAATTCAAAATTTTGTTACTATATATCCTAATCCCGCTTCCGATAAAATAAATTTAGATATAAACAATACAACCCTTACTGAATTGGCAACGGTAAATATCTATTCTACTACAGGCAAATTGATAAAAGGTTTAACCATTAGTCAAAATCATCAACAAATAGATATTCGTAATTTAAGTAATGGAATTTATATTCTTGAAGTTAAATCTAACGAATGGACAAATAAACAAAGATTAATAATTCAAAGATAATTAACAGCCCATAACAAAGGCTAAAAAGCAAGCGGGCGAAAAGTGCTAATTTGAAGATCCGTACAAATAATAAACTTTATCGCAGGTTGACAGTGATGTGCTCCGAAATGCCCGCCAGCTTTTAGCCTCAATCGTTATGCACTATAAAACGTAACAGACATTAACAAATGAACGATTTTAAGATAAAATATAAAATTTGGTTGGAAACTAACGATAATGACGGAATTTTAGGTGACGGTAAATGGAAATTATTGAAAACAATCAGCGAAACAGGCTCACTTAAAACCGCAATGAAAAAACACGGTCTTACTTATCGTAAAACGTGGGATAATTTAAACAAAATTGAAAAAATTTTAGGATTTCCAATAATAGAACGACAACGTGGCGGAAAGGAAGGCGGAAAAACTATTTTGACACCACAAGGACAAGCAATTGTAACCGCTTTTGATAAATTCCACGAAAAATATGATACTCTTATAAATCAAGCACTTCAAGAAACATTAAACGAAATTAAACAAAAATTATAAAAAAATTTTGTAAATATAATTGATTGCGTTACTTTTGCACCCGAATTGCATAAATATGCAACTCGATAAAATAATTATAAATTACTGTAAATATGAATAATGCAATTTTTAAATTCGACAGCCCACAAAACGAACCGATTTTACAATACGGAAAGGGCAGTAAAGAAAGAGAACAGATAATTTCGGAATTAAATCGTATTAGTAGCGAACAAATTGAAATTCCGTTAATTATTGGTGGTAAAGAAATTAGAACAGGAAAAACTGCAAAAGTTGTAATGCCACATAATCATGGTAAAACATTAGGAATTTACCATCAGGCAACTGAAAAAGAAATTCATCTTGCAATTGATGAAGCATTAAAGGCAAAAGAGATGTGGGAAAATTTATCGTGGATAGAACGTTCTTCAATAATGCTTCGTGCCGCTGAATTATTATCAAAAAAATACCGCAATTTGATAGTGGCATCAACTATGCTTGGTCAAGATAAAAATGTTTACCAAGCAGAAATTGACGCAGCATGTGAAGTAATTGATTATTTGAGATATAATGTATATTTTGCTTCTACAATTTATAACGACCAACCAAAATCAGAATTTGGACAATTAAACAGAATGGAATACAGAGCATTGGAAGGTTTTGTATTCACAGTTTCACCTTTTAATTTTACTGCAATTGCTTCAAATTTAAATATGTCGGTTGCTTTACTTGGAAATACAACTGTTTGGAAACCTGCAACAACTTCTTTATTATCAAACTATTATTTGATGAAAATATTTATGGAGGCAGGGCTTCCGGCAGGAGTTTTAAATTTTGTTCCGGGTTCAGGTTCGTTAATTGGAAATACTGTATTAAAACACAAATATTTAGCAGGAATTCATTTTACAGGCTCAAACAGAACTTTCAACAGTTTGTGGCGTGGTGTAACTGAAAATCTTACAAACTATGTCTCATATCCCAAACTTGTAGGAGAAACAGGCGGAAAAGATTTTATTTTTGTTCACAATTCTGCAAATCCGATTGAAGTAGCAACAGCAATTGTTCGTGGAGCATTTGAATATCAAGGACAAAAATGTTCAGCCGCTTCACGTTCTTATATTCCGAAATCGCTTTGGAATGAAATTAAAGAACATCTATTAAATCAAGTTTCAAGAATAAAAGTTGGTGGAGTAGAAAATTTTGAAAACTTTATGAATGCTGTAATAGATGAAAATTCGTTTGATAATATTATGAATTATATTGAATTAGCCAAAAAATCAAACGAATGTGAAATTTTGGCAGGTGGAACAGGTGATAAATCGGTTGGATATTTTATACAACCTACAATTATTCAAACAACAAATCCGTATTTTACAACGATGCAAGAAGAAATTTTTGGTCCTGTAATGACAATTTACGTTTACGATGATAAAGATTATCAAGAGACTTTGGATATATGTAATAAAACATCGCCTTATGCTTTGACAGGTTCAATTTTTGCAAACGATAAATACGCAATGATACAAGCCTGTAAGACATTGAGATACGCAGCAGGTAATTTTTACATCAACGATAAACCAACAGGTGCAATGGTTGGTTTACAGCCATTTGGTGGCGCTCGTGGTTCAGGAACAAATGACAAAGCAGGTGGAAGTCTAAATTTATTGCGTTGGATAAGTCCAAGAACGATAAAAGAAACATTTTTACCAGCACAAGATTTTAAATATCCGTTCATGGAAATTTAATTGATACAGTGGAATAAATACGAACAATTTAGAATTTTTAAGGGCAAGCAGTGTTTGCCCTTTTACTTTTTTGCTTTTGTGATAAATTTTTGACAAAGTGCGAACTATAAAAAGTAAAAGAGCAAACGATTTTATAATTTTTTTTGCCCTTAAAAATACTAAATTTTGGTGCAAATCTTGAAAATTTATGCTAACACCAACAAAAATAAGTTAATAAAAGTATTGGCGGCGAAGCCGCAAATATTTTTTTTAATTTGTAGATTGATAATATTTCGATTTTTCAAACTAAATTCATAAATTTGGTGATAAATTTTTACGAGATAACTAATTGAATGACAGATAAAAAAGTGCATAACATACAATATGCGATAATTGCGGGCTTTTGTGGTAGGTTGAAACATTGTGCAAGAAAGAAACATTTGTGCAACTTTGAAACGATAGTGCCTTGAAATCCCGCAACATACACATATAGTTTTCCGTTACCCAACATAATAATAAGAAAAAAAACTACATGGAAACATTAGTATTATCAAATATGAAACTTAGAATTATTGCAGGCGGACAGAAACGTAGGGGTGTGCACTAAAAAAGGGAGAAACAGTGAAACAAATAATAAGAGTAAAATCATGGAAAGAGAATTTGCAAACACTTTATTAATTCATAAGAATGATTGTGAAACCTCATTTAAAACCTATAATGGCAATAGGGGTGTGAGCATATTACTTAAAAAAAATATACTTGCTATTAGCGTAATATTTCTATTAAGTTTTCAAGGGTTTTCCCAATCGAAATATGAAAAAGAATTCCGAATTAAGGCAAAAGATGTACCCTCGAGTGCTCTTGCTTTTGTCGACTCAATGACTTTCGACTCTAAAGTTAAATGGTATAAGGAAATAGGATTAAATGATGTAACCATTGAGGCCAAGGTAAAATTTAAAAATGAAAGGTATAGCATCGAGTTTAGCGAGAACGGAATATTTCAGGATGTTGAAATAGTGGTAAAACCAAACCAAATACCTTTTGATGCTTTTTCGAAAATATCAGGAATTTTATCGCAAAGGCACAAAAAGTATAAAATTGAAAAGGTTCAAATGCAATATACCGGTGATAGAAATTTGGTCCTGAAGTTTTTGAGAGAGAACAGGAATAACCCTGAGGGCATAACAATAAACTTTGAAGTTGTAATTTCGACTAAGCTGGACGGGAACTATATCATGCTCGAATACTTGTTCTCAGAAACAGGTGAATATGTGGAAAGCAATCAAATAATTTCAAAGAGAAAAGATACTATTGATTACTAAAAATGAAAAAAAGTCTACTCATATTCATTCTTTCTGCAATGTCGGTATTTTGTAATGCACAAAGCAGCTTTCAGTATGGCATAATTCCGTCAATAAATATAATTAAGAAATTCCCAAAGAACTGGTCGGCAAATTTTAAGGCTGAATCGAGGCAGTCCATCTATAACCAGGAACTGAAATACGATTATTTACTCACAGACTTTTCGTTGGTTGTAACAAAACGAATTGCGCCAAATACTTCAGTTGGCGGAGGATATTTACTAAGAGCCGAAGATGGTGAGTTTGAACACAGAGCAATTCAGCAAATTAGTTTTAGCAAAAAGTATTCTGGCTTTCGAATGGCTCACAGGGTAATGACGGACCAAACATTTGCAAACAATAGCAAGCCCGAACTTAGGCTTCGGTATCGAATATCATCCGAAATCCCGTTGGAAGGACAGTCGCTCGATGTGAAAGAGTTTTATCTGAAAATCAACAATGAATATCTAAATTCCTGGCAGGGCCATGAATATGACTTGGAAATCAGAGGCGTAGCTCTTCTAGGGTATTCTGTTTCTTCAGTAAATGATTTGGAAATTGGTATCGACTATAGGTTGGATTCATTTATCGATGGAGACCCAAGAAACCGAATATGGCTAAGTATAAACTTTTTTCATTCGTTAGACAGCAAATAATTTAAAAAAAATTACGTTAATTGTAAAAATTTAAAACCAATTGAATTATGCTAAAAAATTTAAGAATTACCCTCGTGGTTTTATTAACTGCAGGTTTTCTTATCTCCTGTGGTGATGTGAATAGAAGAGTTGATGAAAAAATTGACAAGTTGTTGAAAAAAACAGAATCATTAGACTCATTGCTAAACCAAGAGGTCGATAAAGTTTTAACTCTCGATTCGCTAATCGATAAAGAACATCAAAAGGTAATAAAACTTGATTCACTTATACAGAAATCATCCACTAAACTTGATTCTGTAGTTAATAAAGTTACAAAACCTTTAAGCAAATAATTATTAACCAACTAAATACTAAAAAAATGAAATGTCCAAATTGCAAAGATGTAAATCTGGTTATGACAGACCGTAACGGAATAGAGATTGACTACTGTCCTGAATGCCGAGGTGTTTGGCTTGACCGTGGTGAACTTGATAAAATCATTGAACGGTCAAACCAAAACTTTACCTCTCCACAAAGTGATATGTTTTATGGTAAGCAATATCATTCTAAGGACAACGACTATCGTTACAAAAAAAAGAAAGGTCTTTTAGGAGAGCTTTTTGACTTTTAAAAGTAATTCTATTGAATCTGTTTGGAAATAATTTATTTTTATGTCACAAGAGTTGCAAGTTAAAAATAGAGAATTAGTTGTCTTTTTGAAAAAAGATGATTTTTTTGACAATACATTATTAGAAAAAGTAAAAAAAATAATTAGTAAAATACCTGACAGAAATCTGACATTATCTGAAATAATAAACCTATTAGGAAACGACGGTTTATTAATATTTGCATCAATATTATCTATAATATTTCTAATTCCAGTGTCAATACCTGGTATTAGTACTGTTTTTGGAGGCATAATTTTTTTTATAGGAATAAGTAATTTCTTAAATAAAAGTTTGTGGTTACCTTCTTCTATAAAAAACAAGTCATTCCCATCGGAAAAGTTACGCACTGCTTTAAACAAAGGGTTAAAGTGGTTTTATTTTTTAGAAAAAATAAGCAAGCCGCATCGTTTTAGACTCATAACATGTAACAAAATTGCAAGTAAAATCAATGGTTTTTTGATTTTGTTTGGTTCTATTTTGCTAATGATACCTTTAGGACTAATGCCCTTTAGTAATACTTTGCCGGCATTAATTATTCTTTTTCTATCAATAGGAATTATTCAAAAGGATGGAATTATAATTCTCCTGGGATATTTTTCCGTTTTGGGAACATTTTTATATTTCGGATTATTTTTTTCAACTATAATTTTAACTTTTAATAAAATTGTTGAAAGCATTTCATTGTAATTTTTATAAACATACTTTAATTGTTTGCATAAATGATAAAAAACGAAAGCGGGCAATGGCACGCCATTGAATATAAAGAGGTTCTTGAGAAATTAGGGAGTTCAATTCAAGGACTGGGGTTAGAAGAGGTAAAAAATAGACGACAAAAATATGGGAAAAACGAGCTCATACGTAAAAACAGAGATGGTGTTTTAAAAGTATTTTGGCGTCAAATTAACAATCCATTGATATGGGTCCTTATTGGATCAAGTACATTAGCCACTGCTTTAGGTAAAATTACAGACGGGTTGGTAGTGCTTGCCGTAGTAATAGTTAACTCAATTATTGGTTTTATTCAGGAGTACAAAGCAGGTAAGGCCATAAAGGCACTTAGTAAAATGGTTCCCGAAAATGCTACGGTAGTACGCAATGGTAATGTCATTGCCATACCTGTTTCAGAAATAGTACCTGGCGATATCGTTCAGATATCAGCAGGCGATCGTGTTCCTGCCGACATGCGGATTATACAGCAAAAAAACTTGCAAGTGGAGGAAGCAGCTTTAACTGGTGAATCGGTTCCATCGCAAAAAACTACCGAAGCAGTTAATTTTGATGCCGTTATTGGCGACAGGAAATGTATGGTTTATAGTGGCACATTAGTTGTCTCGGGTACCGCTACTGCGGTAGTTGTAAATACGGGTATGAATACCGAACTTGGCAAGATATCCGACATGTTAGAAGAGACGGTAGATTTGGAAACCCCCTTAACTCAAAAGCTGGCTATTATTGGTAAGTATCTAACCATAGGTATTATTACAATTACTTTAGTAATTATGATTATTGGTACCTACCGAGCTATGGGGCAAGGGGTAATATGGTTCGATGCACTTAAGGAAAGCCTAATTTTTGCAATTGCTTTGGCAGTAGGTGCTATTCCCGAAGGACTTCCGGCCGTTGTTACCATTGCTCTTGCTATTGGGGTACAACGCATGGCTAAGCGTAATGCTATTATTCGTAAACTTCCAGCTGTTGAAACCCTGGGTAGTACTACTGTTATTTGTACCGATAAAACGGGTACCCTTACACGTAACGAAATGACCGTACAAGAATTATGGAACTACAGCCATAGCATCCAAGTTACTGGTGTTGGTTACAACAAAGAGGGAACTTTTAAACAAAATGGTACAGAAATTACCGCTTTGCCCCCGGATATACTCCTTTTATTGGAAAATGCTGTGCTATGTAGCGATGCGAATGTAGTGTACGAAGCAAATAATTATAGTATTTCTGGCGATCCAACCGAGGTTGCCTTGGTTGTTGCAGCTGTAAAAGCCGGTATTTCAATTGATGAACTTCGTAAAAGTAAACCTCGCAAAGATGTTATTCCTTTCGACTCGGAAAAGCAATTCATGGCAACACTCAATGACGATACTATAATCATAAAAGGGGCACCTGAAGTTGTGCTAAAACGTTGTTCAACACACATTGGAGGTCTTAGTTTAGATCTAAAAAAGATTGGTTCTCAAATCGAATTGTTTGGTTCGAAAGGGATGCGAGTTCTTGCCCTGGCTAAAAAAGCTAAAAGCAATGGTGTGGAAATATCGATACATGATCTTGAAAACGGGTTTGAATTTATAGGTTTGATAGGTATGATTGACCCACCCCGTGCCGAGGCTATTGAAGCTATAAAAGCATGTCATCATGCGGGAATAACTGTAAAAATGATTACTGGAGACCATCATGCTACGGCTCGGGCTATTGGTATGCAACTCAATCTTTCGACAAATGGTAAGGTAATAACCGGCGTGGATTTATCGAAAATGAACGATGCGGAATTGGATGAAATCATTGAAGATACTAATATATTTGCACGAGTTGCTCCCGAGCACAAACTTCGATTAGTAAAAGCCTTGCAAAACAACAACGAAGTAGTGGCAATGACTGGAGATGGGGTAAATGATGCACCATCGCTCAAACAAGCTAATGTGGGTGTGGCAATGGGAATTACAGGAACTTCGGTGTCGAAAGAAGCGGCAGACATTGTACTTGCTGATGATAATTTTTCGAGTATAGCAGCTGCCGTTGAGGAAGGACGAAGGGTTTACGACAATCTACTTAAGTCTCTCGCCTTTTTGTTGCCAACTAATTTAGGACTTGCATTTATACTGATTTATGGCATTATGTTCTTTCCATTTAATCCTATAACGAAAGAATTATTACTTCCAATGTTACCTGTACAATTGTTGTGGATAAACTTAGTTGCAGCCATAGCATTGGCATTACCACTTGCATTCGAAGTAAAAGAGCCTAATATAATGAACCGTCCTCCCCGTAAACCCGATGAAGCACTTTTCAACGGATTTGTAACTTTTAGGGTGTTCTTTGTTTCGATACTTATGACAGTAGGAACTATCGTGCTTTTTAAATGGGAGTATGCTTACTCACTTACAACCGGAATGGCACAAACAGATGCGTTGGCTCGTTCCCAAAGTATAGCAGTAACATTTATTATATTTTTCCAAATATTTTATTTGATAAACTGTAGGTCTCTGAAAGAATCGGTTTTTAAAATTGGTCTTTTCAGTAATGGCTTTATCTTTTTAGGTATTGGTTCAATATTGCTTCTGCAAGCAATGTTTTTATACACACCGTTTATGCAAAAAGTGTTTGGAACAGCTTCTCTCGATGGGAAAGGTTTATTTATTTCGTTTGTAGCCGGTTCATTGATTTTTGTTGTAATTAGTATCGAAAAATGGATTCTAAGAGAGTTGTTAAATAAATAAAAAAAAGAGAGCTAATTATGTTTCACCAATGCATTTAATACTAAAAAAATTACGTTGGGTAACATCGTGTATAAAACATTTGGCAGTCAGTGGTTTATCGAGCATTTCAGCTCGTATCAAAAGTAGTTGTAACTTGACAGGAAATCGCTTCGAAATGCCAAACGTTTCATACACGCACTCGTTAGGGCATATTACAAATCATCGCATTTAAACAATAAATAAATGGATATGAAATATTTAATAGGTATAGATGATACTGATAACATCAAAACAAAAGGCACAGGCTCGAGAGTTAGACAATTAACACAAGAATTAACTGATAAAAAATATTGTAAAGCCATAGGAATTACAAGGCATCAATTATTTGTGCATAAAGACATTCCGTTTACTTCTCACAACAGTTCGGCATGTTTAGAAATTGAAACCGAAAACATTGAACAAGTAATTGACTATTCCCGCAATTTTTTAATACAAAATTCGGCTGATGGTTCTGATGCCGGTTTGTGTGTTGCTAATTTCAATCAAATAGGAAACGGAGTGATAAATTTTGGTAAAAATGCCAAAGTAAAAGTTTTAAATATGAAAGACGCTTATGCTGTTGCCGTCGAAAATAATATTTTTTTGGAAGGTTTGACCGGTGAAAAAACAGGCATAATAGGTTCACTTGCCGCAGTTGGTTTACGAGCAAGCGGAAATGACGGACGATTTTTAATGCTTGAAGAATTTGAAATTCGTGAAATTGCCGGAATTTATACTAAAAAAGAATTACAAAAAATTTTCACAAAAATTGATATTTTTGATTTAGAAAATAATATTTTTGTTGCCGAAAATGAAAAAATTTTTGTTGGTGAATGGATGCGACCTGTTTTAAGAAACGGAAAACAAATTTTATTAGTAGAATTATCTAATAATCAAGAGTATAAGTATATTACAAAGAACAAAGAATTTGTTAAACAAATAAGCAACTGATATTTTTTTATCAATCGTTATGAAATCAATTTAATATCGATAAAAATGGCAGGGAAAAAAGGTTCAAAATATTACAACATTTTTATGGCATATAAAATTTGTTTGAATGATGTCAATAAAAATGAATTGATAAACGAAAGTTCGTTGGAATTATTAAAAAATATATATAACCAAAAATCGTTAGTAGCCGCCGCAAAAGAGAGCAATATTACTTTTCGCACGGCTTGGAATAAAATTCATACAATGGAAAAACATCTTGGTTTTAAGTTAATTATTAGCGAAAGGGGTGGCGAAAACGGTGGATTATCCTATTTAACCGATGACGGTTTAAATCTTCTAAATGCTTATTTGGAACTTAGAACCAAAATTGATAATTCTCTTAAAAACATAACTAAAAAATTTTTTAACACAATAAATATTTGAAATTATGGATACACACAAAAATTCAACAATCACAGCATCACTCTTGAAAGCGTATGAAATTGAAGTTGTTAAGGTTTTACTTGTTTTTTTACTTGGGGCTTTTGCCATTGTATTACATGCAAAACTTAGAATTCCGCTTGGAATACCTGGCAGGCATGGTATAGTTTTTATGGCTTTTTTATTTGCCGGAAAATACATCTATAATGCAAAGTTCTCCGGTTCTTTGTATTCGTTAGGGTGCATGTCAATTTTATTGTTTTCAAATTTAGGTTTTAAAGACCCTTATATGCCGTTAATTATTTTGTTTCCGGGTTTGATAACAGATATTTTGCCAATGGTTTTTAAAACTAAAAATGCTAAATTTTGGTTTACAATTTTAGTTGGTGCTCTTGCATACATGAGTATTCCCGCTTTGCGAACAATTATTATGTCTTTAAGCGGTTTTCCTTACGGGTCTTTATTAAAAAGCCCTGTTTTGCCATTCATTACTCATTTTCTTTTTGGGGCATTAGGAACAGCCCTTGCTTTTGGAATTAATCATGCTATAAAAAAGCGAAAAAAATAAAACAATAAAAATAAATCGTAAGCGATTGATTTTTTTGGCACAGCGATATGAAATAAATTATATAACGTTAAATTTTAAAATTTTATTAAGATGAAAAAAAATCTGTTTTTATTATTAGTAGTTGCAATTTCTTGCACATTTTCTTGTAAAAAAGAAGAAAAAACACCTGTAAATCCTATTCTGAACTTGTCGAATGAAACAGGTTTTGTATTTTCGGATACGACTTTTGATGTTGGCACAAGTTACAAAATTAAAGTAATTTGCAATAACAACAATGGTAGTAATTTAACAAACTTAGAAGTAAAACTAAATGATACTATCAATGTTTTGAACTTTGGTTTAAATGCACCGTATTTGGAAAAAGAAGTTACTATAACAAAAACCGCAGAAGAAGTAGATAATGTTGAAATAATTATTCGGAATTTCGATGGTTTGACTGCAACTAAAACATTAAAAATTACAAAAAAAGCAAGTCCTTACAAAGAAATAACTTTTGTAGAAAACATTACCATCGGCGCACAAAACAATTCCACAATTGGTGCTTTTTTAAACGCCCAAACAGGCAATATTTATACACAAGACGATGCTTTTAATAATCAAAGTCTTATTGATATTCTTTATTACTTCAATACCCAAGATTTAAACTGTTTATCATCACCAGGCGGAAATATTACAGGTATTTTCACCGGTTCCACTTCGCCTGAAAATTGGAATATTAAAAACACTACCTATTACAGCAGAAATCCTATTAATATTACAAATGATGAATTTAATAATTGTAATAACGATAGTTTGATTATTGCTCACATTTTTACCGATGGTGGAAGAAAGGCAAAATCATTGACAATAAATCAATTTTGGGCTTTTCAAACCCATGATGGTAAATATGGAATAATGAAAATAAATAATATCTCAGGAACTAATGCAGGAACGATAAATATAAGTTATAAAATTCAGAAATAGTAATTATGAACCAGTGATGCAATTAATTTTGCACACTGTCTATCTATTTATTTAAAATGAGATATTTGTTTGTAATGTCAATAATATTTATTTTATCTCAGAATCTTTTGGCACAAGATAATACCAAAACATTATTACTAAACGAAGTTGTAATAACTGCAAGTCGAAATAATTCAAAATACTATGAAATGCCAGCAAGCGTTACTGTTATTGATAGTTCTTATGTTTCAACATTTCCACTATCAACTATTGATA
Source organism: Bacteroidales bacterium Bact_19 (assembly GCA_001603595.1). GTDB lineage: Bacteria > Bacteroidota > Bacteroidia > Bacteroidales > ML635J-15 > Bact-19. The sequence continues at coordinate 2,070 of LUZK01000095.1, read as the reverse complement.
ATCTATTGCAAAGCATAGCAGGCGTTTATGTTAACAGAAGTTCTGGTATTTACTCAAAAAATGCTTCGGTAACAATGCGTGGATTTAATGGTTCAAATCGTGTATTAGTGCTTTACGACGACTTGCCTTTAAATCAACTTGCAGGTGGCGGAATAAATTGGCATTTATTCAACCTAAACACAACCGAAAAAATTGAAATTATTAAAGGTGCAAATTCTTCGCAGTTCGGAAATAACGCAATTAGCGGAATAATCAATATAAAAACTCAAAGTCCTAAACCGGGCTTGCATTTCAATACTTCTATGTCTTATGCGTCGTTCAATACTTATGCTACAAAAAATTCAATTTCTTACAACAAAATTAAAAATGATAAAGGTTATTATATAACAGCAAATATGTTTTACCGTAAAGGTGATGGTTATTATATTCATTATGAAACGGATACAACAAGGGAAAAATTATTTTTAAATGAAGGATGTATTGAAATTAAATACAAATACCAATTTAATTCAAAAAACTCTGTAATTTTCCATTATAACTATTATAATGATTTCAGGGGCGATGGCACAAAAATATACGAACCTAATGGCGGATATTACGATGATTTATCGAATATGTTTACGGCATCTTACGAGACCGAAGTAAAAAATTTCAATATTAATGTTAAAGCAATGTTTCATCACGATTTATACAATCAACGTTCGGAACGATTAAATAAAACCGGCGAGAAGTATAAACTTTATGATGTTAATGAAATTACTTATGATTACATGCTTTTGGTAAATGCAATTAAACAAGTTAATGATAAACTTAAAATAAATTTTGGCTCGGACTTTAAAAATGGCATTTTAGACGGAACTGATAAATATTATACATCAACCGATTATGTAGAACGTGGTGGTAATTTATTCAATTTTGGTTTATTTGCACAAGTAGAATCTAAATTACTAACAAAATTAAATTTGTCCGCTGCGTGCCGTTATGATAGAACTTACTTTTATAACGGCTATTTATTGGCAACAGGCACGACACAGGAAACAAATATTCCGAACAATACCAATGAATTATTTGAACACACAAATTGGAATGGTTTAAGCCCCCGTATTGGAATCAAGTATTTTGTAAATTCCCGTAATTCGACTTTTTTAAGCGTTTCAACAGGTTTTACACCACCCAAATTAGATGATATGGTGAGTTCACGAAAAATAAATAAAGGTTTTAAACTTGCAAATCCATATCTTAAACCCGAAAATGTAATTAATTTTGAATGGGGAACTACCCATATTTTATTCGATAAACTTCATATAGACAATTCATTATCGTTTTCACAGGGTAGAGATTTTCATTATTTCTTAACAATTCAGCCGGAAACAGAATCTGAGCCGGCAATTTTTCAAAGAAAAAATATAGGCAAAGTAAATATCTATGGTTACGAAATTAATGCAAAGTATTGGATATTAAGTAACTTAATACTTTATGCAAATTATTCATTTTTTAATCCAACGGTTACTGAAATTGCATCGGATATTAGCACTGATAAGACGATGGTAGGAAAAAAATTGAACGAAACGCCGTTTCATCAAGCCTTTGCCGGATTAAGTTACAAACATAAAAAAATACAAGGATTTATTTCTTCTAATTTCATAGGCGAGCAGTGGGCAGACGAGTTAAATACTTTGAAATTAGAAAATTACTTTACCGTTGATGCCGAACTACAATATAATATTTTCAAAGGTATTTACATTAATTTATTAATTCAAAACGCATTAAATAAGATTTATATTGATAAAAAAGGTGGTTTGTGTCCGGGTAGATTTATACAAGCCGAAATCGGTTATAGATTTTAAAAATGATTTTTTATTTTAGAACTTTTGTTTAACTTTACCGAAAAATAAAAAAATGCCCTAACATCGCATATAGCGGTCAGTGGTTGGTAGGTAGCTTGCTTCGTTTCGTTCGCTTCGCTCACTACACTACGCAAGCCACCCACCAGCCACCGCCGCATATGCGTTTTCGTTGTGCCTCATGCTAAAAAAACAAAGACACAGAATGATAAGGAATAAAACAGTA
>LUZK01000014.1 GCA_001603595.1 Bacteroidales bacterium Bact_19 | reverse complement strand
CTTTCAATTTAATCCCAAATATTGCCGGCGGGACTTGGTCCGGTAATGGGATTACAAACCCAGCTTCCGGTACTTTCGATCCGGCTGTGGCTGGTGTAGGAACACATGATATTACTTATACAATTATTAATGGTAGTTGTATTAGTTCAACAATTAAGACAATAACTGTTTTAGACGGAGTAGATGCAACTATTACTCCCGCAGGACCATTCTGTGAAACAAATCCTTCAGTTATTTTATCTGCTGCCACTCCGGGTGGTAATTGGGCAGGAACTGGTATAACAAATCCGTTGTTAGGACTATTCAATCCTGCTGTGGCCGGACCGGGGATTCATTTAATCACATATTCCATAACTGCAGGAACTTGCTCCGATAGTGATCAAATTTTTATTACTGTTCACGCTAATCCCGACAGCGATTGGACTAATCCTTCGCCCGTTTGCCAATCGGATGCTGCTTTCAATTTAATCCCAAATATTGCCGGCGGGACTTGGTCCGGTAATGGGATTACAAACCCAGCTTCCGGTACTTTCGATCCTAGCATTGCCGGGGCAGGGGTTCATAATATTTCTTACACTTTGATTAACGGGGCTTGTACTAGTATTACTACTAAACCCATCACAGTAGATGCTGCCGTGGACGCTACTATTACTCCTGCAGGTCCATTCTGTGAAAACAATGCTCCCGTAAATCTTTCAGCTGTTTCGCCGGGTGGTACATGGGCAGGCACTGGTATTACTAATCCTGCAACAGGTACTTTCGATCCTGCTGTGGCCGGACCGGGAGT
>LUZK01000013.1 GCA_001603595.1 Bacteroidales bacterium Bact_19 | reverse complement strand
GTCCAATCGCTGTTTGGATAAGCATCAACAGTAATGAATATTTGGTCGCTGTCAGAGCAAGAACCGTTAACAACAGAATAAGAAATCAAATGAATGCTAGGCCCTGCCGCAGAAGGATCGAAAGTACCAGCTAAAGCATCAGTAATACCATTGCCTGCCCATGTACCACCCGGCGAAACAGCTGAAAGGTTAACCGGAGCATTAGTTTCGCAGAATGGACCAGCAGGAGAAATAGTAGCATCCACGGCAGCATCTACTGTTATAGGTTTAGTAGTAATGCTAATACAAGCTCCGTTAATCAAAGTGTAAGAAATATTATGAACCCCTGCACCAGCCACAGCAGGATCGAAAGTACCTAAAGCCGGGTTTGTAATACCGTTACCGGACCAAATTCCGCCTGCCACATTTGGAATTAAATTTAAAGCGGCGTCCGATTGACAAATAGGAGAAGGATTATTCCAATCGCTGTCAGGGAAAGCATCAACAGTAATGAATATTTGGTCGCTGTCAGAGCAAGAACCGTTAACAACGACATAATCAATTTGATGAACCCCGGGTCCGGCCACAGCAGGATCGAAAGTACCTGTTGCAGGATTAGTAATACCAGTGCCTGCCCATGTACCACCCGGCGAAACAGCTGAAAGATTTACGGGAGCATTGTTTTCACAGAATGGACCTGCAGGAGTAATAGTAGCGTCCACGGCAGCATCTACTGTGATGGG
>LUZK01000094.1 GCA_001603595.1 Bacteroidales bacterium Bact_19 | reverse complement strand
TCATCAAAATCAATATCAACATCAGGCATCGAAATACGGTCGGGATTTAAAAATCTTTCAAAAAGCAAATCAAACTTCAGAGGATCAACATCGGTAATTTTTGTACAATATGCAACTACAGAACCTGCTGCAGAACCTCTTCCTTTCCCTACAAGGACTCCCATTTCACGAGCTTTTTGAATAAAATCCTGAACAATCAAAAAGTATCCGGGATAACCCATTCTTTTTATTGTGAGCAATTCATATTCTATACGGTCCTTTACCTCATCGGAATAATTTTCTCCGTATCTTTCAATAGCTCCTTTTTCAGTTAAAAATCTCAGATAGTCGGCTTCTAACTTTATTCGTAAAACAATATCATAACCTCCAAGTAATGTGTATCTTTCTTCGGTAAATTCATTTTTAAGATCCTCTTCAGAAAATTTGCTTCTCCATTCTTCCATTGTTCCGAAACTTTCCGGAATAGGAAATTCCGGCATTAATGGATTTCTGTCAATCTCGAAAATCTCAACTTTCTCTGCAATTTTATTAGTATTTTCCAAAACTTCCGGATGATCAGGAAAAAGTTCCAACATTTCATCATAGCTTTTAAACCATTCCTGTTTTGTATAACGAAGACGGTTTGGGTCGTTAATATCAGAATTTGTTGTTAAACAAATCAAAACATCATGAGCTTCGGCATCTTCTTCATTGATAAAATGACAGTCGTTTGTAGCAATTACTTTAACTCCAAGCTCTGCAGAAAGTTCGAAAATTTTTTCATTAACAAGCATCTGAACATCAGAAACTTCTCTTTTTTGAACCGGATCAGTACTTGGATGATGCATAACTTCAAGATAGAAGTCATCTCCAAAATTTTCCTTAAACCACAAAATAGTTTCTTTGGCAGATTCAATATGCCCGGCAGCAATTAGTTTAGGTATTTCTCCACCTAAACATGCAGACGAAACAATTATCCCTTCTTTATGCTCTAATAACAGTTGTTTATCAATTCGAGGTTTGCTGTAAAATCCTTCAAGATTGGCAACACTAATCATTTTTATCAGATTGTGATATCCTGTTAAATTTTTGGCAAGCAAAATCAGATGATATCCCGATTTATCAATAGAATCAGATTTTTCAGTAAGACTGTTCTTTGCGACATAGGTTTCGCAACCAAGTATAGGTTTTATCTTATTTTTAAGACATTTAGCATGAAATTCTTTTAGGCCCAATAAATTACCATGATCGGTTAAAGCCAAAGCATCCATGCCTAGCTCCTTAGCTTTTGAAATCAAACCATCAATACTTGCAGCTCCATCTAAAATAGAGTATTGTGAGTGAACGTGTAAATGTGTGAACTTTCCCATTTTCTTAAAAAAAATTTTGAGCAATAAAATTACTTCTTAT
>LUZK01000093.1:382-30927 GCA_001603595.1 Bacteroidales bacterium Bact_19 | reverse complement strand
ATTAAAAAAAAATGTAATTTTATTGTTCATAAACATTGTAATTTGCCATGAAAAAATTTTTAAGCATTATAATCTTGTTTTTTGTTGTACAAACGCTTTATTCTCAGTACGAATTTATTGAGAATAAGGGACAATGGCACGAAAATGTACTTTATAAAATGAACCTTAACGATGGTGCAATATTTTTCGAAAATAATTGCCTTAGTTTTGCTTTTATTTCTCAAAAAGACATGAATTATTCTGCTGCTCATCATGGCAGTGAGAGTCATGTTTCTCCGCTTCTTAAGGCCGCTCATGCTTACAAAATGTATTTTAAAAACTCAAAACCAAATCCAATTGTTCGTCCTGATTTGATTAAGCCGGATTATAATAACTATTTTATTGGAAATGACCATTCAAAATGGGCCTCTTTTGTGAACAAATACGGTTTGATAAGATATTCTGATATCTATCCCGGAATTGACTTTGTATTTTATGCCATGCCTTTTGGTTTAAAGTACGACATTATTCTAGCTCCGGGGGCAGATTACAGTAAAATTGAATTGGAATATCAAGGTGCCGATTATATCTATATTGAAAATGGAAATTTAATAATTAACACCACGGTAAACCAGGTTGTTGAGCAAAAACCTTTTGCATATCAAATTATTAAAGGTGATACCATAGAAATTCCATGTAGTTATGCTTTGAAGAATAACTTGGTAAGTTTTAAAATTTTAGGAAAATATGATAAAACCAAAGAACTTATTATTGACCCAACTTTAGCGTTCTCTACTTATACGGGTTCAACCGGAGATAATTGGGGCTTTACTGCAACATGGGATTATAACGATAATGTTTATAGTGGGGGAATTGTTTTTGCTGTTGGTTATCCAACTTCAGTAGGAGCATATCAGGTTAATTTTGCTGGTGGAACTGCTCCATTGCCATGGGCACCAAATTATTACGGAAATGGTTGTGATATCGGAATTATAAAATACAATTCAACAGGGACTCAGCGTCTTTTTGCAACGTATCTTGGAGGAACAACAGGACAGGAGATGCCTCATAGTCTTGTTGTTAATGAATTTAACGAACTTGTTATTATGGGGACTACAGGTTCTTATGATTTTCCAACCACACCGGGAGCATTTCAGCAGTCGTTTGCAGGCGGGGATTCTTTAGTTTATGATAATGTTATTGGATTTGCCGGCGGTGTGGATATTTTCGTGGCAAAACTCAGCGAAAATGGGTCACAATTATTAGGAGGTACTTATGTTGGAGGTTCTAAAAATGATGGATTAAATTATAAAATTTATTACACATATCCAGATCCAGTTACAGGGATTAATTATGTAGAAATGCATGGAAATGATTCTTTGTATTTTAATTATGGCGATGGTGCAAGAGGCGAAGTAATTGTTGATAAAAAAGGTTTTATTTATGTTGGTACAAATACCTTTTCTACAGATTTTCCACAGGGCATTAATCCCGGTTATCAAACAACCAGTGGAGGTGGACAGGATGGCGTTGTTTTTAAACTTAATCCAAATTTAACTCAACTTGTTTGGAGTTCTTATCTTGGAGGTTCTCAGGATGATGCAATTTTTAGCCTTAGCCTTACCGAAAACGAAGATGTAATTGTTGCCGGGGGTACTGTTTCTCATGATTTCCCGGTTACGCCCGGTGCATATAATACAAGCCATAATGGCGGTAGCACCGATGCTTTTGTGTCAAAACTCAATAAAGACGGAAATCAACTTTTGGGGTCAACTTATTTTGGCTCAAACGTTTATGACAATGCTTTCTTTGTACGCACCGACAGATATGATTATATCTATATTTGTGGTCAAACAAAAGCTCCTGGAACCCAACTGATTTTTAATGCAGCATACAATAATCCGAATAGTGGTCAGTTTATAACAAAGTTTACAAATAATCTTGGCTCTGTAATTTGGTCAACCAGAATTGGTTCCGGAAATGGACGTCCGAATATTTCTATCACAGCTTTTGCTGTTGATGTATGTAACCGCGTTTATCTTTCAGGTTGGGGAAGAGAATGGGTACAAACCTATTATAATGCTCAAGGAAATTATTATACCTGGGCAGACCAATTCGGGACAAAAGGAATGCCCGTTACTCCTGATGCAATTCAAACAACTACCGATGGACAGGATTTTTATGTCGCTGTTCTTAGCGAAGATGCTTCTGCCCTCGAATATGCTAGTTTCTTCGGTGAGTTAAACTATCCTCAATGCGGATATTCAGGTCGAGACCATGTTGACGGGGGAACAAGCCGTTTTGATAAAAAAGGACATATTATTCAGAGTGTTTGTGCATCCTGCGGAGGATGTCAGCATTTTCCTATCAGTCCTAATCCCGGAGCATGGTCAACTTCAAATAATTCTACTAATTGTAACAACGCAGTTTTTAAAATTCGTATCATTGAAAACCTTGCAGAGGCAAGTTTCGACCCTGTACCGGCAGGCTGTGCTCCTTACACGGTGAATTTTGTAAATCATTCTCAGGGTACAACATTTCAATGGGATTTCGGCGACGGTTCTCCCTTTAGTAATGAATATAATCCTTCGCATACCTATACTCAAGGAGGAATTTTTACAGTAACTCTTGTTGTCAGCGACCCTGCAAGTTGTAATCTTTTCGATACTCTTACGCGAGAAATTATTGTAATGGATCCAAATCCAACTTTTCTACCCGATATAAATATTTGCCCCGGACAACAGACTATTATAGGACCTAATTTTACATATCCCCCCGGAACAACTTTTCAATGGCAGGGAGCAGGTTTAAATAATTATAATATTCAAAATCCAATTGCCTCGCCTTCGCAAACAACTAATTACCTACTGGTAGCATCAAGTATTTGTACTGATACTGTTTGGCAAAGAGTTGTAGTGCATCAACCCGATTTTCAGCTGACTGTCTCGAACGATACTATGATTTGTCCGGGAGGGAGTGTTGTTCTTACTGCTAATACAAATGGTGCAGCAAATACTTACCAGTGGTCTTCTAATCCATCGTTTAATCCCATATTATCAACGAACCCTACTTTTAGTGTTTTCCCTGCTACTAACACAACATATTATGTGCGGGCTTATGAAAGTACTTGCAATACTTTTTTGCAGGAACAAGTTAATGTTACATTACATCAGTTCAATTATTCTATACCTCCTCAATTTGTGATATGTCCGGGAGAAACTACTTCGCTTTCGATAACTAACAATAATCCTTCGGATTTACTCTCTTATCAATGGGGTCCAAGTTCTCAGATAATTAGTGGTGCAAATACAGCAAATCCCGAGGTAGGACCGGAAACAAATACAACTTATTACGTTACCGTAACAAATCAAATGGGATGTACTTCAACTGCTTCAACTAATGTAGTTATAAACAATGTTGCACTATCTCCTCCACAGCTTACGCATAACTTATGCTATGGAGATTGTAATGGGACAGCCAACATTTCGGCAACTCAAGGAACACAACCTTTTAATTTTACTTGGAGTACCGGACAAGTAGGTCCCCAAATTAATGAATTATGTGCAGGTAATTATAGCGTTACTTTGTCTGATTTTTATGGATGTACCACAGCTGCTAACTTTACTATAAACCAGCCTCCGCAATTAGTAAGCAGTTTTACAAATGTATCACAACCTCAATGTGATGGCATTGGCTATGGTGCAGCTACAGTAGTTCCGACTGGAGGAACACCTCCGTATTCTTATGCATGGTCCTTTGGTGGAAACCAAAGCACAAACAATCAACTTCTTACGGGTACAAATTATGTTACTATAACCGATGCCAACGGTTGTTCTCATATCAATGAAATTTTTATGGCACCTCCATCGGATTTGGTGTCTTCGGTTCAGGAAATTATAAATATTTCCTGTTACGGAGCTTGCGATGGAAGCATAAGAGTTCAAGCCTCTAACGGAAATCCACCATATAATTATGTTTGGTCTAACGGAAGTGTTGGGGATTATATTACGGGGTTGTGTCCTGGAATTTATACTGTAACTATAATTGATTCGGAAAATTGTGTTACCCATCAACAACAAGTTGTTTCTCAACCATATCCTTTAATTGCTTCTCCTACAATTATTTCGCAGATAAGATGTCATGGTGAAACAGCTACTGTTTCGGCTAATATTACCGGTGGTACTATGCCTTATACTGTTGTCTGGTCTAATTCACACACAGGGATTGGTTACAACACTGTTACTGCAGGCACATATCAACTTACAGTAACAGACGACCACGGTTGTACGACTACAGCGGAAATAACAGTTACTCAGCCCGAACCTCTTAGCATTCAATCAAGTTTGCAAAATCAAATATGCGATGGAGTTTGTAACGGTGAGATTTATGCTGTTGTTTCAGGAGGTGTGCAGCCATATAGCTTTACATGGTCAAATCAGCATAACGGAAATATCATGCTTGGCCTTTGCAGTGGCGATTATTCTCTTACTGTAAGTGATGCAAATAATTGTACAAAAACACAAGAGTATTTTGTTCAGAACTTGAATTATGTTCCCGATTTGAGTGTATCTGCCACCGACACTGTAATTTTCCGCGGTCAAAATGTGGGATTATTCGCAAATTCTACCAGTGCAGGAAGTTACACATGGAATAATGCTCAGGTTCTTAACAATAATCAAATTCAAAATCCAATTGCAACACCTGTTGAGGATGACTATTTTTCTGTAGTATTTAGAGATTCTCAAGGTTGTTTAGTTACTGATTCAATTTTTATCAGAGTTAAAGAAGTAATTTGTGGAGAACCATATATTTTTATTCCTAATGCTTTTACTCCAAATAATGATGGCGTTAATGATTATTTTAAAGCATATTTTCCGCCAAATATGGTAACTGAACTTTATATTGCCGTTTATGACAGATGGGGCAATATTATTTTTGAAACTGAAAATATTAATACTCAAGGTTGGGATGGAACCTACAAAGGCGAAAAACTCGGAACTGATGTTTATGTTTTTATGGTTAAAGCCAGATGCTTGGATAATATGGAGTATGTAAATCAAGGGAATGTAACCTTGTTGAGATAGCAGATCGAAGTTAGAAGGCATAATGTATAGTATAGAAGTTAAAAGTGAAATTTAAATACTATAAGCTTAAAATTATAACTCAAAGCAAAAATTTAATCAAATTACGAAGCTAAATAAATTACCAAAAATAATTTGTAGAATGCAGGATTATATAAATATCGCATCCTGATTTTTTCATAAAACTTAAAAAAATATAAAGATTTTTTCTGCAATGTTCCTTGCCATAAGTTCATATCCTTTATTGTTGCAATGCTCGGAGCCGGTTTTGCGAGGTTCAAAATATTCACTTTGCTTTTCTCCTAAATTCTTAAAAATACTATCATTATCAACAAAAACAAGATTTTTTTCCTTTGCTATGCTTTTCCATATCTTACCTACATTATTTGCCCAATAATGAATTTCTTCAGAGTTCGGTGGAGGAGTTAATGGATAATTCATACAAATAATTTTCAAACCGTTTTTATGGCATAAATCTATACTACTTCTAATATCACTTTCAATCCACGAAAAAATCTCGGTATCGCGATAATTTGCACTCCGTTTTAAAACATGCGGCAAAAAGTAATGATAATCTTTATAATATACTTGTAATTCATTTTCAAAAATTTCATTTAAAAATTCTAAATCAAAGTTTTTTGAATTAATTTCAGATAAATTATCTATACCGTAATTTTTCAGTTCTTCTCTTAGTGTATTTAACTCGTTTTGTGATAAAATATCATTTATCAGAAAGGCTGTAGCAAAAAGATTGTTTGTATCCGACTTTTGTGTTGAATTATCTTTTAAGGCATTCAACTCATCAAATTTAAGATTTTTCAGCATCAGCCAAATCCGGGCGAGGTTTATTTCAGAATTTTCTTCCTTGTAGTTTTGTAAAAGAAAATTGTTAACTTCTGTAAAATCATTATTAAAAAAATCTTCAAGGGCAATTTGATAAAGGGGGGAGTAGTCGTTTTGCAGAATTAAATATGCTGATTGTGCTCTTAATTTCCGGAATTGTTCATCATTTGTTTTAGATAGTAAATAGTCGTATTTTAAATAAGAGAAAACAGGATTATTGAACTGTTTTTCAAGTTTTTCAAGCAAATCAATGGTTTGGTCAACAATTGTATTTTCATAAACTTGATTATATTCTTTAAAAAATATTTCCATATCAAGCTCTAATATAGCAGTTTTGAGTGCATAAAAAACTTTGCCTTCGTAAGGATTTTTGTTAAGTGCAAAACTTAAATAATTAATGCTTTTATGCCAATTCCTTAAACTCAAAAAATACCTGCCGATGTAGTAGTAAAGCAGATAGGAATTTTTACCTAAAATTGGGTAATAGCTTGCTTTTTCGATAAATGAGTTTGCATATTTCAATACATTTTCGTCGGTGTCAGAACTAAGGTTTTTGTATTTTATGTTTTGAACAATTCTGCGGTAGAGTTTTACAATTTTAATTTTTTCGATGTGGTCTTGTTGCGGATTAAAACCAAGATAATTCCACGAATTTGCCATTCCAAACAACAATACCGCAATATCCGGATTAGTTTGGTCAATATCTTTTTGCAAATTGCTTAATACTTGAAACGAGTTTTGAGCACATCTCCCTCGATTATATACAATAACATTCTTATTGGTTTGGGATTGCAGGATTCTTTGCAGTTGCGAAGGATAATCATTTCCTTTAGTTGCTCCGATTCCATAAGTGAAAGAGTCGCCGATACATAAAATTACGATATCGTCTCCAGATTTTTGTCTCCTCTTTACCTGTGTGTCGCTTGAATAAATTGCTCCGAAAATTCTTAAAAATATTTCTACTAAAACAAGAATTACTAAAGTCCAGAATATTAATCCGACAACAAACACCAATATTTTGTCATACCAAAAATTTTTCCCGCTTAGGTAATTTCGTTTTTTTGTCTTTTTAATTATTAAAAATAAAATAAAAATTACGGTTGATACAATAAATCCAAGAAGTAATTCAAAAACAAAATCTTTTTTTAATTCATATTTTATAATGTAAACGGAGATTTTTAAGAAGTTTTTGCTGAGTTGTGATTTTGAGTTAATAATTAATTTTTTGTCTGGGGATGGTTTTAGTACAATAATTTGATGATTTTCAAAATTCTCAAGATTGAAGTAAATTAAATCTTTAGAGTTATTTTTTGTTGGGATAATTTCTAAATTTTTGTAGTAACCTTCGAGGAAAAGTTCTCCTTTTTCGCTCTGGAGAATTACTTGTTTTCCGAAGACTCCCTGAGCTGTAACTTTAAATTTGCACTCCGGATTAGATGTGTAAATATGATACAATCCAGCTATTGAGACCTGCGAAACATAAATCACAAATGCTATTAATAGCATAACTGCAAGAGAACTAAGAGAGTATAGTAATATTTTTTTTGTTTTAATATTCATAGGCTCCAACAAGTCTGATAGTGAAAATTTCGTTTGAAGTTTGTGATGAAAGCACAAGTTTATCAATTTTTAAAGAAATGGGAAAATAGAAAATTTCTGCCTTAATATTTTCCGTAGCATAATTGTATCTTATTGCTTTGATTTTTTTATTATCTATTGAAGTTAGAGCATAAATTGAAATGTCCTGCGGAGCATCGTTTAAAATAAGATACTCAATTTTATAATTGGAAAGTTTTTGTAATATATTATCAATTTCGATTGTGGAATTAGCCGTAGTTTCGATATCGGTGATTCTGTCGAGTTTATTTTTTATGCATTCGGTTTCTTGGGGAAAGTTGATGTATGGAATATAAAAACTTTGAGGATTTTTTTGTATCAAAGGGAAAAATTCCCTCCAGTAACTTTTACTGTAATGAGGACTTGTTAAAATGCTGTTGCTTAAAGCTGTAAAAGAACCAAAAATCAAACTGAAAAATGAAATCAGAATGTAGTTTATTTGATTTTGTTTTGATTTTAAAGTGTTTTTATTTCGGAAATATAATTGTAAAAGGATTATTAAAACAAAAAATACTGAAACTTTTGCAGGAACAAGATATCTGTGATTTTCGACAACAATTTTCGACAAAACTGATGATTCCGGGAATATTTGTGAGCTTTCTGTATTGTAGCAATAAATAAAACTTGATGCTAACACCGTTAATAAAGCTCCGATAAAAAATATGCCGTAGGAACAGGTGCCGGATTTACTTAATAGTTTAAATATGACTCTAATTAAAAATAGAACAAACAATCCCGACAATAGATAAATAACCTTTGATGGAAAAATTTTTACTATTAAAGGGCTGCCCAAAAAATAGAGTATTTCGTAAAAGAATACAAACAAGGACTCAAACAGGCTAATAAAAATATTTTTTTCGTTTGCCAAAAAAGCAGAGTTATACCGAGTTCCGTATTCAAGACCTGTTAAGTTAATCAAATTTTGGGTATTAAGTTTTGTTACCAAAAACTGCAATAGAATAGCTATACTCAGACCTAAAAAAATGTAAAACAGGGTTATTTCTTTTCGATGATATTTAAAAATTCCGTAAAGAGTGAAAGGCAAAAGTATTATAAAAATAGGTTTAGATAAAATGGCCGGTATAAACAACAATGCAGGTAAAAGAATTTTGTATTTATTATTTTCTTTTTCCAGGTTCGGAATGAAAATCCAAAGATACATCAGAGCAAAAACTACAAAACTGAGATTATAAAGTACAAAATCAAAATTGAAAATTGCAGGGAAAAAACTTAAAACAACAGCAAAAAACAATCTGGTTTTGTCATCTTTTACATAAAACCTAAATATTGGCAGACTTAAAGTTGCAAAACACAAAGCATAAAGTATAAGTGTAAATGTTTGAAATGCTTCGGGGATATAAAACTCAAATCCTAAAATTTTTGAAATAATAAAACCGATGCTTGTAGGAATAAGATTCAAATATCCTGAATCTGTGGTTATAATTGCTTCTAAATAGTTATAGTTTAAAGTTTTAACATAAAATTTGGAAATATCGTCTCTAAAAAGTTCGCCAAATTGAAAAACACCTGGCTTAAAGATAAAAAGTAAGCCCGAAAATATTATACCCGATGTCAGAAAAAATCTAAATGTGTTTGGATTACCAATATATTTATGGAAATAAGCCGTAAATAAAAACATTAAAACCAAACTGCCGTAAACTAACATATATTGAATACGACTAAATGATTGATACAGTAAAATTTCCGGAAAAATTATACTGAAAATTAGCGGGATAAGGCAGCATATAAATGAAATCACAAGAAAATTTCTCCATTTTGTTTTAAAATAAAATTTCAGATGTTTCAGGTTGCGTAATATCAGGTGATAAATTTTTTTTCTTTTACGGCAGCTTGTGTAGGTTAAAAAAAATAACAATAAGGCAAAAAGCGTAAGAAAAATAATTGATAAATACTCGCCGAAAAAAACTTTCAAGTTGTGAAAAAGAAGATTTAAAGTTTCATTTTTTGTGAGTTTTTTGAGTTTGTAAAAAAATCCGGGCGGAGTATAGTTGTTAAGAATTATTTTTTGATTTTCAATGTTGTTACTGTTTACTATGAAAGTTTTTCCGTTTATTTCAGCTTTAATAGGAAATAAGTCTTGGCGATGGTCTTCGAGGAATATATTTTTTACAAATCTTTTTGAGAGAATGAGTTTGTCGTCGGTTTCAGTGAATTCTATGCGTTTTCCTAGCGGGCTTTCTGCATATATTTTAAGTTTGGAGTTGTGGAATACTATTTCGTCCGCAAAATTTGAGTTTGATAAATAGAAAAACGTAAAAATAGAGATTCCACAAATTGCTGCGATAATAAAGGATAGAAATATTTTTGTTTTATTTTTCATTTTTTTTTCACTGTAAAATAAACTCCTAGTGCAAAAATATCAGGAAAAATTCTTGTAAGGATTCTATCTTTTAGGTTGCATGTCTTCAGCATAAATTTAGGGAGTGGTATATATGGAGATTTGTGATATTGTCCTCCAGAATTCATAAAAATAAAAGTTTCTCGATATTGGATGTTTTCTATGTTCAAATTTGGAAAAATTTGCTCAAAACTACTTTTGTTTTTCATTATTAATTTAGCTACTGAATTATTTCCATCAATATTGCTTTTTGAAATTTTAACAAAAGAATATTTTTCGCTTAAGGGAGAGATATTCTCGTAAAAGCTTTCGTGTTTACTTAATTTCAGTAGCAACTTCATCAACAAAGATGTATAGGGTTCAATAAAAACAATTTTTCCTTCAGGTTTTAATATTCTTTCTGCTTCCCTAAAAAACTGCAGTGGCTTATCAAGGTGATGAAGAACGTTTATCATCAAAATATAATCGAAACTTTCGGCCGGAAAATCTGTTTTTTGAGCATCAATGTTTTTTAAGTCCAGCCAATTGCTTTCGCAAAAGTCAGTTATTGTTAGACTGTAATCTTTCAGGAAAAAATTGCTTAATCCTGCTCCAGCTCCGAATTCTATTCCTTTTTGTTCTTTGCTGATATTTTGTTTTATAAACTCATATCTTTTTTCTATCAAAATATAAATGTTGGAGTATGCTCCTTTTAAAAACAGGTTTCTGCAATATTCAAAATTAATTCCTTCAGTTTTCATCAACTCCAACAATTCTTAATGATTTAACATCATTAACCGGTAATTCTCCGTTAACAAAAATAAAACTATTTAGATAAGGATAATCTCTAAGTGAGAAAAAAATAAATTTATATTCCGGACTAACAGGATAAAGCGGACTTATAATTACACTGTCGTTGCTGTAATATGCCTTTAATTTAAGCCGGCTGTTTTTATTGGCGAAATACTTATCGTTTAGAACGATTACTGCAAGTAATTTCTTGTTTTCGATTAAATTAAAAACAATCTTATTGTATGTACCATCGTAAATTGTGTAGGTATTTGGACTGGATATCTCCTGTTTCAATGCCGGATAAAAAACGATTGGAACATAATACGGTTTATGTTTAAGTTCTCTCGAAAGATAATACCACTCTTCGCTCCAGTTTTCGTTTCGTATGTTTTGGTAAAATTCTATACTGCGTAATTCAGGCTGAACAATTATAAAATTCAACAAAATATAAGCACCAGACAGTGTATTTAACGCAACTTGTTTGCTGAGTATGATTTTTTTGTTTTGTATAAAATAAAAAATTGACGGAATAACAGTTAGAGCTAAAATATTGTGTATGCCAATCGTATAACGCGAAAAAAATGGATTTCCGTAGGCTGCATATTTTAAAAATCCGGAAAGAGAAAAATCAATACCTGCATCACTTGGGAAAGTTCTGAACATAAAAACTATACAGCTTAACACAAGTATGTTAGCAAGAAAAAAAACTCTGCTCTGTTCCGAATTTCTAATATTTTTCAGATTTTGAGAAAGAATTAATACTGTTATTACTGTTCCGATGAAGAAGAATAAATATCCTAAAAATCCGGTACTTATACTAAATAACGGAAAACTTAATAGCATATATGATTTTATAAAATAAATAAAACTTCCTATCAGTATCAATCCGATAGGTTTTTTTTCAATGGTAAATGACTGTAAATCTGATTGTTGAATGCTTTGCATCTGCATTAAAGAATTGCTTATATAAACAGCCTGAATAATACATGCAGTAAGAAAAACAGCTGAAAGAATTAAAATGTTGCTGGTAAATTGCTTTTTGTATAATTTATAAAATATAATTATAGCAGACACAGGAGCAAAGGCAATTAAATGGGCTTTAGACAGAATAAACAACGAACCTATTATTGAATAAAAAATTAGTTTTATTTTGGAATTGTTTTCGTTAGTTTTAATCAAAAAAATAGAAATTAAGATAAAACCAAAGTAAGACACATCGGTAATTGAAATGGCATAGTTTAAAGGTGATAGACTGAAAAATCCTAATATTGACATTATGATTACAAATGTGCAACGCAATTTATCGTTTGGAATAAGAAAACTGAAACTTGTTCCGCACAAATACGAAAAAATTGCTGAATAAATTATCAGTGCAACAAATGAAGTAAAAGCAATAGAGTAAGCTCCGTAATTATCGAAAAAGTAGGCAATTCCGTAAAATATTCTTGGAAGTATTGCAAGATAGCCCGTGTCAGGAGTTGTAAGGCTAGAAAAAAATCCCGACTCTGCGGGTCGAATTAAAAATTCGTGAAAAAAACCATGAAATCCATAATTTCCCATGTAATCGGCAGGACAAACAACAAAATACATCAATAAAAAAATCGTCCAAAAACCAAAATTTATAAGTAGAAAGTTTTTGCTGAAATTTTTTTTTAGCAAAAAAATCCCTACCGGAATACTGAGAAAAATTATCCATATAATATTTATCCACCATCCGGTGAAATAAAGTTTTTCGAATTTTACTCCTAAAAGTCTGATTGCTGCAATAAATGCGCTACTAATGCAAAGAGCAACTATTATCGAAATAATGTTTTTAGGAATAAAAAGCAATTTTTTTATTTTATGTATGTATAATCTCAACAGAATTTGCAATTCTTTTAAAGACGAACTATAAAATTTGGGAAATAAAAAAATACTTGTTAGTAAACTCAAAAACAAAAAATTTATTAAAATCAGTGATTGCGAATGCTTTAGGTAATTAAAGAGTTTTTGTTTAATTGACAATTTCTCCTTTATGATAATTAATTGCTCTTGTTTTTTTATGATAAAATTTTTATTATTAACAAGATTTTCCGAATGAGTTTCAACAAATATTTTTGACAGATAACCTGAAAAATAAAAATCATTTTGTTTCTTAACGGGATAAATTTTTCTGCCGATTGGACTTACTCCGTAGATTTGTTCAATATTTCGGGAATTAAGCCTGAAACCAGGATTTACATTAATACGAAAAATGTAAATAATATTTAAAATCAATATAATAAAAATAATTCCGAAGTAAATTAAAGAATATTTACATTTATAATTCATCTGAATTTCAAAAGTTTTTTGTAAAATTAAAAATTATACTAAATATATTAATCACAAACACTTTTTTATTAAAAAAATTCAGATAGTCTTTTGATTTGAGTGATAAATTATTGACTGTAACCTGTTTTTACAATAATAAATGTCAAAATTCATTTTTAAAGACATAATATCTATATATTTTCATAACTAAAACATTATAAAATTTTAATGGTTTTGCATTTTTATTAAAGGTTATTTAACGATTTTTGGACTTAAGTCAATAATCTTTCTCGTTGAAAAGAATATTCATGACTTTTTCAAAATTCAATCTTTATATTCTCAAAATTTCTTATTTTTGTAAAAACTGATTTTCGCCAATGAAAGGAGCATTGAAACGTATAACTTGGATTTATATCAGGTTTGTGCAAAAAATTCTGATAAATATATTTTTAACTTTGACTTATTTTTTTGTTATTCCTTTCAATTGGCTGTATTTAATAATTTTCAGAAGAAAACAGATTACGAGGAAGTTTTCTCAAAATCAAACTTATTGGCAAAAGGTTCCGGAGCATAAAAACGAAATTGAAGAATACTTAACACAATCATAAAAAATGAGAAAGGTAGCCTACATATTAAAAGAGATGTTCAGAATGATAAGAAAGCATAAGTTGAGTTTTCTTGCTCCATTATTTATTATTCTGGCATTACTTGCGTTTTTGGTTTATTATATTGGTCCGGCAGTGATTGTTTCATTTATTTATGCGGGGGTGTAAATTATGAATGTTGTTACTGAAATTCTGGATTTAAGAGGAAATCCTTGTCCGGGTAATTGGCCGAAAATTTTAATAAGCCTCGAAACTCTCGACCGTGGCGATGTGCTGGAAGTAATTCTGGATGATATTGTTGCCCTTGACAGAATTCCTGAGATGCTAAAGGAAGAAACTGATTATAAGTTAATAGATTCACAGGTTGTTAATGCTAATATCCATCTGTTCATAAAAGTATTTTAGATGCAGGAGAAACGAATTTGTTCGAGATGTATAATGCCGGAGAGTTTGCCTGAGATTTTTCTGGACGAAAACGGGGTATGTAATTTATGCCACGCTCATGATGCCATGAAAAAATTTGAAGAAACTCGCAAACCACTCGAAACAGACCTTTTGAAAATTCTTGACAAATATCGTGGAAAGAACAAATACGATTGCATGGTGATGTGTTCGGGGGGTAAGGATAGTACCTCTGCATTGTATTTCATGAAAAAAAGATATAAACTCAATGTTCTTGCTTTTATGTTCGACCATGGTTTTGAATCCGAAGAAGCCATTGAGAATGTAAAAAAAGCAACAGATAAACTTGGCGTAGATTTACTTTTTTTCAAGTCAGCATATATGAGGGATATGTTTCGCAAACTTGTCGAAACAGATTCTCGTGCTGTGATTTGCCATCCTTGTTCGATATGGTATATGGATTTAGCTTTTGATGTTGCTGCCCGTTACGAAATTCCTATAATAGTTGCAGGTTGGACAAAAGGACAATCACAAAAGCAGGAAGTAATGTCAAAGTGTGGGTGTAATGTGCACACGGCAGAGTTTAAAAAAATGGCCGACAACACAGTTGAGTTTTTAAATAATTCGCTCCAAGAGATGCCTCAATATAAAAACTTTCCGAAAAGCATGGAGGAGGTGCTCAGAAAGGCGAAGAGAAAACATAAGGCTCTTGTTATTTCTCCACATTGGTTTTTGCCTTATGGACCGGAAGAATACGTAAAACTAATTAAAGACGAACTCGACTGGAAAGCTCCATTACTAAGCTATCCGCAAGGAAGTACTAATTGCCGGATGAATTTTATGTCGGTGTATTATTCATTAAAACATTATGGATATACTCATTATCATGTTGAGGCATCGAAGCTTATCAGAGAAAATATTTTAACAAGAGATGAGGCAATGGAGCAATTGAAACTTAATTTTGACAGCGAAGAACTAATAAAAATAGCTCGGGAGTTAGGTTTGAATGATAAAGATTTTGAAGATTTTAACTAAAACAATATGAGACGCTCGCAAACATTAAAATTGAGTGAAATTTTAAAAATGACTTTTACCTCGCCAAAACTAGCCGATGGCCTTGATATGGTTCGTGCAAAAAATCTATGGACTGAAATCTGTGGTCAACATGTGGCTTGTGTTACAGAGGATATTTTAGTTAAGAACAATATTATTTACGTTAAAATAAATTCTTCGATTATTAAAACCGAAATCTTAATGATAAAAGCAGAAATTATAAAACGAATAAATCAGGAATTGGGTAGAGATTTTATTAAAGATATTATTTTAAGATAATGTTTATAATCGGAATTTCGGCATATTATCACGACTCGGCTGCATGCATCCTATATAACGACGAGATTATTGCAGCAGCACACGAAGAACGTTTCACACGCAAAAAACACGATTCTTCTTTTCCTATAAATGCACTTAAATATTGCCTCGACGAAGCAGGAATTGATATTTCGGATGTTGACAATATTGTATATTATGAAAAGCCATTCCTGAAATTTGAAAGATTACTGGAAACATATTATAATTTTGCTCCGGCCGGAATTAAATCTTTTGTTACAGCAATTCCTGTTTGGCTAAGAGAGAAACTTTTCATTAAAGATGAAATTTACAGCCAATTAAAAAAACTTGGAAAATTCGATAAATCAAAACTAAAAATTTATTTCAGTGAGCATCATCTGTCGCATGCTGCGTCTGCATATTATCCTTCAGGATATGATGAGGCCGCAATACTCACAATTGACGGAATGGGAGAGTGGGCTTCTGCTTCTATTGCTTACGGTAAAGAGAATAAAATCCAAATTCTGAAAGAACTGCATTTTCCCAATTCTGTGGGTTTATTGTATTCTGCTTTTACTTATTTTACCGGATTTGTCGTTAATAGCGGTGAATATAAACTTATGGGATTGGCTCCATACGGAAATCCTTTTGATGAACAGGTAGATAAATTTAAAAATCTTATTAAAACCGAAATTGTTGAGATAAAAGATGATGGTAGCATAAGGTTTAATATGAAGTACTTTGATTTTGCTACCGGACTAAAAATGATAAAAACAAAAAAATGGGAGCAATTATTTGGGATAAAAATTCGTAAACCCGAAGAAACGCTCACGCAGGCGTATTGCAATCTAGCCCTTGCCATTCAGGAGGTTACTGAGGAAATTATTTTAAAAATGGCGGCAGAAGCAAAATCTCTTACAGGAAGTGAAAATCTTTGTATTGCCGGTGGTGTAGCTTTGAATTGTGTAGCAAATTCAAAAATTTTAAATGCCGGAATTTTTAAAAACATCTTTATTCAACCTGCTGCAGGTGATGCCGGTGGTGCTGTGGGGGCTGCTTTTGCCTTTTTGCATATTCATAAAAATTTTCCCTACAAAGCAGATTATCTTGACAAAATGAAAGGGGCATTTTTAGGACCGAAATTCAGTGATAATGATGTTTTAAAAGTGGCTCGGAAATATAATGCAACGTACAGATACTTTAACGACAGAGAAAAATTTAATGAGTTTATTGCAAGTTGTATTGCAGACGGTAAAGTTATCGGATGGTTCAGGGGACGAATGGAGTATGGTCCGCGAGCCTTAGGAGCACGCAGTATTTTAGCCGATGCCCGAAATCCCCAAATGCAAAAAAAACTTAATCTCAAAATCAAATTCCGCGAAGGATTCAGACCTTTTGCTCCTTCGGTTTTAATCGAAGATTGCAAAACATACTTCGATATAGACATCCCTTCTCCTTATATGCTTTTTACTGCTCCGGTTACTCAGAATCGCAGGAAAGAATTACCGGAAAACTTCCATAATCTAGACTTAACTACAAAACTATATACGCTCAGATCTGATATTCCGGCAGTTACACATTGTGACTTTTCAGCTCGCCTTCAGACCGTACATAAAGAAACAAATCATGATTACCATGCTCTTATAAGCGAGTTTAAACGTCAAACAGGTTATGGAGTGATTGTAAATACAAGTTTTAATGTAAGGGGCGAACCCATAGTATGCACTCCCGACGATGCTTTCAGATGCTTTATGCGAACAGAAATGGATGTGCTCGCAATGGAAAATTTTGTGTTTTTAAAAGAAGAACAAAACATTGATAAAAAAATATTCGACGAAAATTTTAAACCTGATTAATTATGGAATTCTTACGCGATTTGTGGTTGTTTCTTAAAGAAAGAAAAAAATACTGGTTGATACCAATAATTATCGTTTTGTTATTGCTCGGGTTATTAATTGTTTTTGGAGGCTCTTCCGCGGTTGCTCCTTTTGTTTATACTCTTTTCTGAAAACTTATGGAAAAAATTAGGAGACAGTTTACCGATGTACTTGTTATTGTGGTTGCATTTCTGCTTGCAGGAGTTATTACCGATATAGAAACATTTTTTTACATTGCTCTGGGTCTATTGATTTTAGTTGTTTTAGTAAATAAAATTGCTGAATATATTTCTTTCTTATGGCAGGGTTTAGCAAAATTTCTGGGTTTTTTTATTTCAAAAATAATACTTGGACTTGTATTTATCGTTTTTTTAATTCCTGTATCAATTTTTTATAAGCTATTTTCGAAAAATCGTCCCATTTCAAATCAGCAAAAAAACAGCTACTGGATTACTAAAGGAGAAGGAAAAATTGATTTTAACAAAGCCTGGTAAAATTGACAAAAAAGAAGGTCTTAAATATTATTTTTATAATCCTTTTTTTGGGCTTAATTTTATTCCACATTATATTATTGATACTCGGACGAGCATGGATTTTTACCACATTAAGTTTTTATGCAGGATTGTTGTTACTTTTGTTTTTATCCTATAAAAGATTCAGAAGAAAAAAACCTCAAGGCAAAGCTCTGAAAATAATTTATGTTTTATTGGTTACTGTTTTTGTTTTTTTTGTAGCTGATATAATTCTTCGGGTTAGTGGAAAATTTTCATCTTACAGTGAGAAAAATTATTCGTTGTTTTATGTATCGCCATATAATGATAACTTTAGCTTATTGCGGCGGAAAATCTTTTATGGTGAAAAAAATCCTTTGCCATTCATAGCAAGTCCGGGAAAAGAATACAAATTCAAAACCACCGAATTTGAATTTATCCACAAATACAATTCATTGGGGCTCAGAGAAAAAGAATTTACAGACGAACTCTTAACCGGACGAGAAATAATTTTATGTATTGGAGATTCATTTACTGAAGGAGTGGGAGCAGAATACGAAAATTCATGGCCTCAGGTTTTGGAACGAAAATTAAGAGATAGAGAAGAATATGATTTTGTAGTTATAAATGCAGGAATTTCCGGTTCCGACCCTATTAAATATGTCTATGCATATAACTATCTTAACAATTACATAAATCCTGATTATATAATTATCTCTATTGGCAGTAACGATTTGCTTGACATAATTTTCAAAGGTGGAATTGAACGATATGAAAAAGATAATTTTTATCAATGGAATGTACCTAAAGGACATTATTTATATTCCTGGAATTTTGTATTCAGAGCAATATGCAACCTTATTTACGATTATCCTGAAATATACTGTAATGAAAAAGAATTCAGAGTGAAATTAAGTTTTGCATGTGGAGAAATTATAAGGGCTATACATAAAATTTCAACTGAATTTTTGGACAAAAAAATTGTATTGTTTATATATCCCGACCAGCAAGAAGCAAAAACTTTAAAATATCGTTACGAAGAAATGAATTTAATTAAACAAGAATTCATAAATGACGAAACATTCATAGTTGTTGACCAAATAAGTTTTTATAAAAAACATCCTGATAAAAAGCAGTTAATACCTAAAATATATCATAATATTGATGGGCATTGCAATTCTAAAGGCTATAACTTATGGGGCGAATATTTGTTTGATATTTTTGATGAGCAATTGGGTAAGAATAAAATCTAATTCAATTGCAAGCCAACTTCGTTAGCAAAGGTTTTTTGAGAATCAATAACATTATCCTCTGCTGCAATTATAATTTCTAAAGCTTTATCTAATTGAGTGTGTATTTGATTATTGTATTGGTCTTCTGTTTCCCATGTTAGTGAATAGAAATACATTACATTGCTTAATTCGTTCAATAAAACCTTTTCAACAGTTTCGTAATATTCAACCACTGACTTATAAAACCATTTGTCTTTTTTTATAGGCTTGATTTTTTTGAGTTTAGCGGTGTATTCTTTATGAAATTTTTTATGTTTATTGTATTGTTGATTCAATTGTTCAATCGAAACATTATCATCGTAAATGTCTTCAAAAAAATAAGAAACCTGATTGTCGAGCATTGTATAATACATTAAAACTTCATCATTGTATTTGGCAGGGGCTATACCTAAATCACAACTTGCAGGAATAGATACTGATGCAAAAATTAAGAGAAATAATTTTGAAAGATTATTAAAATTTTTCATGACAATTTAGGTTTTGGGATATACAATATCAAATATAAATAAAAAATAATTATACTAAGCAAAATTTTAAAAAAATATTAATTTTATATAATCAAAAATGCAGTATTTTTATCGGTTATTTTAAATTTATGTTTGGAAAAAGATTTTATAATGAATTAAAAGAGTTAGAGGAAAAATTATTAACAAAAAAGAGTTTTATCATTATTCCTCATTATAATCCCGATGGTGATGCCATTGGTTCTGCACTTGCCTTTTATTTGATTTTAAAAAAGTTAAATAAAAAAGTTAAGGTTATAAGTCCGAGTGAGTTTCCTAGTTTTTTAGACTGGTTACCTGAATCGGATAAAATTAAGGTTATATGGAATAAATCTCAAATCAGGAAGGATATTTTTTCAGCGGCAGAAGTTTTGATAGCTGTCGATTTTAATGAAATAAAAAGGTTGGGAGACTTAAGTTCCGAGTTTGAAAAATCAGAAGCTTTTAAAATTTTGATTGACCATCATCCCAATCCTATGCAATTTACAGATTTAATGATTTCTGCCCCGGAATATAGTTCTACCGCAGAATTAGTTTATGATGTATTTAAAAACATCGGCTTGCATAAATTTATTGATGTTGATATTGCAACATGTATTTATGCCGGAATTATGACCGATACAGGTTCATTTAATTATAATTCATCAACGCCCAATACTTTCAGAGTTGTTGCAGATTTGCTTGAATACGGAGTTAATAAAGATGATGCTTACGATAAAACTTATAACAGCTTTTCGGTTGACAGAATGCGTTTTATGGGTCATGTAATGCTAAATCGAATGGTGGTTCTTCCTGAATATAAATCTGCTTATATTCACATAAGTGCCAAGGACAGAAGAGATTTTAACGAAAAATTCGGAGATACCGAAAATTTTGTTAATATTCCGCTGGCTGTAAAAGGAATAAGGTTTACGGCAATTTTTATTGAGCGGGATAATTTTATCAAAATAAGTTTTCGGTCTAAAGGTAATTTTGATGTAAATAAATTCGCATCGAACCATTTTAACGGAGGTGGTCATAAAAATGCTGCCGGTGGAGAAAGTTTTACTTCTTTACAAGAAAGCGTAGAACTTTTCGTTAAATTATTGGAACAATACAAAATCGAATTGCTTTATGAATAATATTCACATAAAAAAAATGCAAGAGCTTTATTTTTGGGTTATGATTTTTATTTTATCGGCATTAACAGTTTCTTGTACTTCCAAAGAAAATAAAGCAGAAGAAAAACCATTACCTTATTCGGTTGTAAAAAAAATGCACCGAAACGAACTTTTGGAATGGAATAAAAATATTGTTGAATTCGATGCAGAGATGATTAGAAAATTTATTGAACGCCGAAGATGGCATATGGAAATGAGTGCTTCAGGCCTATATTATCAGATTTATCATAAAACTAATGATATTAAAGCAGAAATCGGGTTGATAGCTGTTTTTAATTATAAAATATCTTTACTCGACGGAACGGTTTTATATTCTTCAGATGTTGATGGCCCTAGAAATGAAACCTTGGGGAAAATGGAAACAGAATTGGGTTTGCACGAAGGGTTGATGATGTTACGAAAAGGTGAAAAAGCAAGATTTATTTGTCCTCCGCACCTTGCATTTGGAGTTCCGGGGGATGGGTACAAAGTTCCTTATAACAGCATTTTGGTTTACGAAATTGAATTGATTGACCTGGTAAAGCCTGAGATTAAGGAAGAAGAAAACATTAATGGATGGATTTAAAAAATTAAAGGTATGAAAGTACAGATTTTTGTCTTATATTTTTTAACAGGATTATTTTTGTTGTCATGTAATAACAGCTCAGAAGAGAAATTCAATAAATTGTCATCGGGGTTAGAATACCGGATTGTTGAAACAAAAGGAGAAGCTGTCAGAAAAGTTAGTTTGGGCGATATTCTGCAATTGAATTATTCTTATGAAACCGAAGATGGAAGAGAGTTGTTTGCTTCTTCAAAGTCGGGTAGAAAGTATTTAAGAAAAGTTGAAAAATCAGCAAAAACTCATGGTAGTATTGAGGATGGGTTTTTGATTTTGAGAGAAGGCGATTCTGCTGTTTTTAGGGTGCAGGCAGAAAAGTTTTTACAATTTTCGGAAGGATTTGAAAAATTGCCCAAAGGAGTTCAAGCTAATGATATGATTATTGTAAAAATAAGAGTTATTGATATAGTTGACCGCGACGAATACGATGAAATTTTGTTGGACTCATATCATAAAGATAAAGAAACCGAGATGGCAATTTTGCAAAAATTTCTTGTCAACTCAAATATAAATATAAAACCCACAGAAAGTGGATTATACTACGTAGAGCAATTAAAGGGTAACGGACCTAAAGCTGAAAGAGGAAAGATTGTTACTGTTCATTACACAGTAAAATACATTGACGGCGAATTGATAGAGTCCTCAATAGGGGGGCAACCGATAAGTTTTGTGCTTGGGAAAGGACAGGTTATTCCTGGTTGGGAAGAAGGTATTACATACATGCATCAAGGTGGCAAAGCAATGCTTATAGTTCCTTCACATCTTGCTTACGGGGATAGAGGGAATGAAAAGATCAGACCTTTTGCCACTTTAGTTTTTGAAGTTGAACTTATAAATGTTAAATAATATTTTCATGATAAAAAAGAATTGGTTATTGTTGGTGGCGATTTTGACAGTATTAGTTATTATTGTTTTATTTGTTTTATTTGTTCGTAAAAAGGACTCGAAATCAGAAAAAAAAACAGACACTAAAGTTTTATCGAATACTGAGGTTAAAATTGACAGCTCCAAATATATTGATTCAGAAACCGGAGAAGTTGCAGTAATAGTTTATAATCCTGATGGAAAAACAGAATATAAAAAAGATAAAGCCGAAAATATTTTTAATAAAACACCCTCAGGTTTAGAGTTTAAATTTATAAAAACTTCTTCAACAAATAAAAAACCTTCGGTAGGTGATGTTGTGTATCTTAATATGACCTATAAAAAAGAAGGAGATACGCAAAATATATTTAATACAGCTGATATAGACGAAAACTTTAAAATGAGAGTATCTCCGCCTTCACACGAAGGAGGTTGTATCGAAGAAGCATTTATGTTAATGAACGAAGGCGACTCGGCAATGTTTAGAATTGATGCCTATGACTTTTTCACTAAAACTCAAAAAAAAGTCAAACTTCCCGACGGAATTAAAAAAGGTGATAAACTCATTTTTAACATTCGATTGGTAAAAATTGTCTCAGGGTCCGAGTTTGTTAAACAAAACAAAGAAATTTATAATTACTATTTGGAGCAAGAAAACAGTTTGATTGAAAGATATTTGCTAGCATTTAATTATCCGGTAGAGAAAAGAATTAACGGCTTGCGAATATTAACAGTAAAAGGAGGAAACGGGAAAAAGGTGGCAAAAGGAGATAAAGTAAAGATGCATTTTACTGTAGGCTATATTGATGGAGGAATTTTTTATTCCACACTCGACAACAATGTCCCTTTTGAATTTGTTACCGGTAAAGGCGAAGTTATCGAAGGTCTTGATGATGCTGTAATTGGTATGAATGTTGGTGATGTTAAATTGGTTATAGTCCCATTTCGATTAGCTTACGGTGACCAACGTTATGGAGAAATTCCTCCTTTTAGCACTTTGGTTTTTGAAGTCGAAATTATAAGTGCAAATGCAAAATAAAAGAGAAGTATTATTATTTTTTGGGTCCTTCAATCCGATTCATATCGGTCATCTGGCCATTGCCAATTATATGGTGGAGTTTTGCGATATTGATGAGTTGTGGTTTGTAATAACTCCTCAAAACCCGCTTAAGAAAGCAAAAGATTTACTTCCAGACCGAGACCGTCAACATTTAGTTAATCTTGCAATTGGTAATTTTCATAAATTTAAAGCCTGCGACATTGAGTTTTATCTTCAAAAACCGAATTATACTATCAACACTCTAACATATTTATCCGAAAAATATCCGACTTGTAAATTCAGTTTACTTATAGGAGGTGATAATCTTGAAACTTTTTATAAATGGAAAAACTATAAAATGATTCTTGAAAAATACAGAATCTATGTATACAAGCGTCCGGGAGCAAAAATCGTAGAATATGAAAATTCTGACATTGTTGTTCCGGATGTTCCCCAAATGGAAATTTCTGCCAGCTTTATTCGTGATGCAATTTCAAAAAACAAAGATGTAAGATATTTTCTTCCAGAAAAAGTTTATGAGTACATTTTAAAAATGGGATGGTGGAAGTAAATGTCAAAATTAAGTCAAGATATATTGCCTTATAATGATTTTTCTGGTTACATAAAGAGGAAATTCGGAAAAAGAGTTCAAAAAATTTCTGTTGATGCAGGGTTTACGTGCCCAAATAGAGATGGTACAAAATCTACCGGAGCCTGTATTTATTGTGCAAATGAAAGTTTCAGTCCTTTTTATTGTAATCCAAAAATTAGTATTACCGAGCAGCTGCTTAAAGGAATAGAATTTTTTAGTCCAAAATATAAAACACAGGAATACCTTGCTTATTTTCAATCTTATACAAATACATACAGCAATATAGAACTATTAAAGGAAAAATATTCCGAAGCTCTCGATGTGAAAGGAATATGTGGTTTGGTAATAGCTACTCGTCCGGATTGCATTAACGAGGAAATTTTAGAAATGATTACTAATCTTGGTAATGATAAATATGTTGCCATCGAATATGGAGTGGAATCAACAAAAGACGATACTTTGAATTTTATCAACAGAGGACATAGTTGGTCGGATACTATTAAAGCAATAAAACTTACTGCTAAATTTAAAATAAATATCGGTGTTCATTTAATACTTGGACTTCCGGGAGAAAATCATAATGATTTTATGGTTCATGCAGAACGTATTTCAAAGTTACCTATAAACTTTTTGAAAATACATCAATTACAAATTTTGAAAAACACGCCGATAGAAAAAATTTTTAAAGAAACACCGGAATTGTTTATAGATTTATCTTTAGAAAATTATGTTAAGATTGTTGTTGATTTTGTTGAAAGATTAAATCCTAACATCATTATTGAAAGATTTACCGGTGAATCACCTTTGGAAATGATTATCTACCCAAGATGGGAAGGCAAAAAGAACTATGAAATAACTCATTTAGTGGTTAATGAATTAAAAAGACGAAATTCTTATCAAGGAAAGCTTTATAGTAATGAGATTTTTTGATTTTCATACTCATAACAAAACTGTCGAAAACGGAATAATAAATCTTATGCCGTACGAACATTCCGATGTTTCGAAACTTTATTCTATGGGGATTCATCCTTATTTTATAAGTGATGATTATATAAATCAAATTGACTACATAAAAGAAAAAGCTGCAAATAAAGAGATTAAAGCAATAGGAGAGTGTGGTTTTGACCCTAAATCTGTTGCAGAGTTAAACTTACAAAAAGAAATTTTTAAATTACAAGTACAAATAAGTGAGGAATATGAATTGCCCTTAATTATTCATTGCGTGAAATTTTACAATGAATTAATTAAACTTAAGAAAGAGTTAAAGCCTAAACAGATGTGGGTTTTACATGGATTTAACTCTAAAATCGGATTGTTTAAAGCATTGATTGATGAGGGATTTTGGTTTTCTTTTGGGGCTTCTGTTCTGAAAAATGCAGAAAAAATTTATGTTTTCTATAAAAATTACGGCATGAGATTTTTTTTAGAAACAGATGATAGTCAAATGAGTATTGAAGAAATTTATAAACAAACGGCACAATACTTAAATCTCGACAAAGAAATACTGGTAAAATCGATTGAAGAAAATTTGAAAAAAATTGGATTATGAGCTGGTATGAAAGGACAGAACTTTTATTGGGAAATGAAAATATTGAGAAACTTAAAGGCTCCAAGGTTTTAGTTTGTGGATTGGGTGGAGTAGGCGGTGCGGCAGCAGAACAGCTTGTGCGTGCAGGAATAGGAACTATAGGAATAGTTGATGCTGATACAGTGGCAGTTTCAAATATAAATCGTCAAATAATAGCGACACATAATAATATCGGAAAAAATAAAGTTGATGAATTTGAAACAAGACTTAAATCAATAAATCCCGAAATTAAATTAATTACAAAAAAAATATATTTACGCGATGAGATACTTCTAGATACTTTGCTTGAAGGTTGGGATTATGTAGTTGATGCAATAGATACTCTTTCTCCAAAACTGAATTTAATAAGAATTTGTTATCAAAATAATATTCCTGTAGTTAGCAGTATGGGCTCGGGAGGGAAAACCGACCCCATGAAAGTAAAAATTGCAGACATAAGCGAATCATACAATTGCGGATTGGCAAGAATGCTGCGAAAACGATTGCACCGTCTTGGAATATATTCAGGAATAGACGTTGTTTTTTCTGTCGAAAAGGTGAATAAAGAGGTAATTGTTGAAGAGGAATCTATGAATAAGAAGTCCAATATTGGAACAATAAGTTATATGCCTGTGATTTTTGGGTGTTTTTGTGCATCAGTTGTGATTAGAAAACTTTGTAAACTTAATCAAGAATGAAATTGCAAATTACAAGAGCGGTTTGGATTTTGTCGTTGGTGAGTTTTTTTACAGACTTGGCAAGTGAAATGTTGTATCCTGTTATGCCTATTTATTTAAAAGAAATTGGTTTTTCAATTTTATTAATTGGGATTTTAGAGGGAATCGCAGAAGGAGTTGCAGGATTAAGCAAAGGTTATTTTGGGAAATTCTCCGATGCAATTGGGAAACGAGTTCCATTTGTAAGAGTTGGTTATAGTTTTAGTGCTATTTCAAAACCAATGATGGCAATTTTCACGTGGCCGTTATGGATATTTTTTGCCCGAACCATTGACAGATTTGGTAAAGGAATTAGAACAGGAGCAAGAGATGCTCTTCTTAGTGATGAAGCCACCCCCGAGATAAAAGGAAAAGTTTTTGGATTTCATAGGTCAATGGATACTTTTGGGGCAGTTTTCGGACCTTTAGTTGCATTGGTATTTTTGCATTTTTTCCCTCAAAATTATAAACTTCTATTTTTTGTTGCTTTTATACCGGGTGTAATAGCAATATTTTTTACATTTTTAATTAAAGAACAAAAAAAAACTAATAATATTATTACAGTAGAAAAGTTTTCATTTTTTTCATTTTTTAAATATTGGAAACAAAGTCCGGCATTATATAGAAAACTTGTGATTGGATTATTGATTTTTACGCTCATAAACAGTTCCGATATGTTTTTGCTATTAAAAATCAAGGAAGTGGTAAACGATGATAAAGCAGTTATAGGAGTGTATGTTTTTTACAACCTGATTTATGCTTTATTTGCTTTTCCACTTGGCATTGCAGCAGATAAAATTGGATTAAAAACCATGTTAATAATCGGAATCTTTTTGTTTTCCGGGGTTTACTTTGGAATGACAATAGCGACAGGATTGTATTCATTTATGTTTTTATTTTTTATTTATGGTATTTATGCTGCTGCAACCGAAGGAATATCAAAAGCTTGGATTACCAATGTTTGCAACAAAAAAGATACTGCTACTGCAATAGGAACATACACGGCTTTTCAAAGCATATTTGCAATGCTGGCAAGTTCTATTACGGGAGTTTTGTGGTATAAATTTGGTACGTCTGCTGCATTTGTAACATCAGCGATTGTTGCTGCTTTGGTCGGAATTTACTTAATATTTATTCCTACAACTGAAAAAATAATAACAAAAGAAGAATAAAATGTTTATTTATCGGAGGCATAACCAAACCAAACTACCGCGTAATTTCCATAAATACCTATTCCGATAGCTTTCCATTCTTTTTTCCATTTGTTTTTGTTTAGGATGACATCATTATGTCCGTGGCTATTTTTCCATAGGTCAAGAGCACTCTGGGCTGAAATGTAATTTCCTGAATATGCTGCTATTTCAAATCCAGAATCGTTATATTTTGTAAGTTCCCGGGGTTTTTCCCACATACAATCAGATTTTGCATGGTTACTAGTATAGCAGCAAGGTCTCCAATTACCTTTGTTTGACCAACTATGCAAATTACAATCAGCAGTATCAGGTCTGTTAATCATTAAATCTCTGACATGTATTTGAGCAACAAAAGTTAGGGATTTGGAAATCGGAATTTCAGGAAGCCCATAACTTTTTCTATATTCCATTATGAGGTTATAGAGTTTTAACTCTTCGCTAGTTAACTCTTGAGAAAAAGAAAATATTGATGATATTAAGAATAATGTTAGTATTGAAAAAACTATTTTCATGTAGTATTTTTTAATAACGAAACTAATTTTTAAATTATTTTCCTATAAGAACAAGTGTTAAAAAATTAAGTTTAGAGAAAATTTATTTAATATTGATAAAATAAATAGAAAAAACTAATTTTGCTAAGTTTTGGTGATGGAGTTCGCCATTAAGTGTCTATGATAAGGCTGATGACTCCTGCGATTATGAAGTTGAATTAAAATTAATTTTATGATTAAACAGATTATTGCAATTGGGGCAGGAGGATTTTTAGGCAGTGTGTTAAGATTTTTTTCTTCAAAATTTATTCAGGAACATTATTTGGGGAGTTTTCCATTAGGTACATTTACCGTTAACGTTATTGGTTGTTTTTTTATTGGACTTATTTACGGTCTTGCCGAGAAAGAAAATCTTATGAACTACGAGCTGAGGTTATTTCTAACGGTTGGATTATTAGGAGGATTTACCACGTTTTCTACTTTTGCAAATGAAAGTATGTTGTTATTAAAAGATAACAATTTATACGTTTTTGCAATTTATATAAGTTTAAGTGTTTTTGTCGGAATTTTAGCAACTTTTTTAGGTAATTACATAATTAAAGCACTATAATATGGAAACAAAAGAAAATCTGAAAATTTTAAGGATTTTTATAAGCTCTACAGATAAATTTAAATTTCGACCACTATATGAAGTAATAGTTTATGCTGCCAAAAGATATAAACTGGCAGGGGCGACAGTATTTCAAGGGATGATGGGTTATGGCGGAGATTCTCCAGTGTATGTTCGTTCATCTTGGGAAATTATAGAACGACGACCTTTAATAATTGAAATAATTGATGAGGAGACTAAATTGAATGAATTTATGGGAATCTTAAAAACATACTTTGAAAAATCTAAAAATGAGTGTATTGTCACCATGGAAGATGTTAAAGTTGTTTATTATAAAATTAAGTAAATTTGTATTTAATATAAATGTTTGTTAATTTTGAAAAATAAAGTAAATTAAAATTTAAAAATATGAAAATAAAAAAGGTTTTTGGACTTGAAGTATTGGATTCACGTGGAAATCCAACAATAGAAGTATTATTGCAATTAGAAGACGGGACCAAAGCAAGTGCAATGGTTCCAAGTGGTGCATCTACCGGAGAACGTGAAGCCTGCGAATTACGTGATGGCGATAAAGCTCGCTACTCAGGCAAAGGAGTTTTGAAAGCTGTAAATAATGTTAATACTACTATTGCTCAAGCGATTGAAGACAAATGTTTTCATAATCAGAGAGAATTAGATTATTTCTTGATAAATTTAGATGGTTCAGCAAATAAAAGTAATCTTGGAGCAAATGCAATTTTAGGAGTATCAATGGCATTTGCCCGAGCAATGGCATTAAGCAGTAAAACGCCATTATATCAATATCTTGGTGGAAGTAATGCCCATATATTGCCTGTCCCATGTATGAATGTAATAAATGGCGGTAAACACGCTGATAATACTGTTGATTTTCAGGAATTTATGATTGCTCCGCATAATGCATCGAGCTTTGCAGAGTCAATAAGAATGGGAGTGGAAGTATTTCATGCTTTAAAATCTGTTCTTAAATCTAAAGGATTTAGTACAGGTGTTGGTGATGAAGGAGGCTTTGCACCCGACCTGAAATCGAATGACCAGGCAGTAGAAATGATTCTAGAAGGAATTGTTAAAGCAGGCTATAAACCCGGAAACGATGTTAGCATTTGCCTTGACCCTGCAGCTAGTGAAATGTGGGAAAATGGTAAATATAAATTTTTCAAAAGTACCCAGAAACTTGCCGATAGTGATGAATTAATTAAGTTGTGGGAAAGCTGGGTTAATCAATATCCTATTATATCAATTGAAGACGGACTGGCAGAAAATGATTGGGAAGGCTGGAAAAATTTAACTCAAACTCTTGGTAGTAAAATTGAACTTGTCGGAGATGATATTTTCTGTACAAATAAATCAATTCTTGCAGAGGGAATTATAAAAGGAGTTGCAAATTCAATTTTAATTAAGTTAAATCAAATTGGTACTGTAACAGAAACTCTAGAAACTGTAGAATTAGCATACAGAAACGGCTATAATACTTTTGTTTCGCACCGTAGTGGGGAAACAGCTGATACATTTATTGCTGACTTGACAGTAGCAGTAAACGGTGGCCATATTAAAACCGGAAGTGGATGCAGAAGCGAAAGGATTGAAAAGTTCAATCAATTAATAAGAATAGAAAAAGAACTTGGTGCTGCAGGTAAATTTGCAGGGATAAAAGCGTTTAAGAATAGATAAGATTTTGATTATGACCGGGTGTTCGGAGAGTACCCGGTTAAAAAAAAAATAAAATTATACAAAATTATGTTGTTAATTTTTTTATCTTTGCCTTCAATATGAAAGGTTAAAACAAAATGGAAAACTCAGAAAGAAATAGTTTGATTTCGACAAAAACATGGAGTGAAAAGTTAGAAAATTTTTATAGCAATCACATTGTGGTAAAATATTGTCCGTGGTGTGGGAGTAAAGATTATATTAAGTATGGTCGCTATAAATATACTTATCGTTATAAATGCAAAAGATGTATGAGGACTTTTTTGCCCAGTACAGGAACAAGCATACATTATATTCACAAGAAAGACACGTTTATAGAATATGCGGAATTTATTAAGTTTCGAGGTATGCAAACACTAAAATATATGTGCGATAATTTTAAGATATCCCCTTTGACATCATTTGATTGGCGACAAAAGATATTGATGTCAATACCGATAATTACTAAAAGTTTTAAGGGGAGTTTATTATTTAATGATTTATCGATATTGTACAGTTTGAAGGGTAGGAAAGGGTCGTCGTTGGAGACTATTGGCATAAGCAGAAAAC
>LUZK01000093.1:0-353 GCA_001603595.1 Bacteroidales bacterium Bact_19 | reverse complement strand
TAGATATAGTTTCAGGTAAAAAGAAGCAAAAAGAGATAAGCCAAAAGCTTATCAATCAGGAGGCGATAATGTATATGTTTAAAACATGGATAAACAGATCTATGCGAGGAGTTTCGACTAAATATTTAGCCATGTATGCCAATTATTTTATGAATTATGTCGGAAAAGTTTTTAATCCTGTTGACCGTAAAAGTTTTAAACAGAAATATATATGGCCATTTTATACTTTGTTAGAATGTTTTTATAAGGATTTTATCACTCAGCATACAGGGATGGAATATAGTATGCCAATAAAACGAAAATGGAAGACTTCTGGAGATTATTATTTTGATTTGAAATTTAAGAGGTATTAA
>LUZK01000092.1 GCA_001603595.1 Bacteroidales bacterium Bact_19 | reverse complement strand
CTAATTTTTCAGCTTGTTGATTTAATTTTTGTGCTGAAGATCCATAAGCATCTGCAAATTGTGATACTTTTTCAGACGCTTTTTCAAAATTAGCTACATAATTATTGGTAGCAACAGTTGCATCTGATACATCATGTAATTTTTCTACAGTTTGGTTCAAAGTTTTTAAGCCTTGGCCTAATTTTTCAAAAAGTTCTGGAGTAATTTCTGCATTTTCGATCATAGCGTCAAATTTTTCTAATGCAGATTTTCTCGTGTTTACTGCAGCCTTTTTATCATCAATGTTGATGTTTTCTTCAACACCTGCTAATTCAGGATAAACCAAACTCCAGTCCACTTCTTCGTGTGGTGGTTCGAAAGCTGAAAGGAAAAAGATAAATGCTTCGGTGAGAAGACCTACAGTTAACATAACACCGGCTCCTGGTAAGTGCTGAATTTTGAATAATGCCCCTACCATTACGATGGCTGCTCCCCATCCATACACAAATCCCATGATTTTTTTGTACCTTTTGCTTGCAAGAAATTCGCTAAAATTCATAATTGTGTCAGTTTTTAGTTAATAATACTCCTTAATTACGCTCCTTAAAAAAATTATTTATTGTTTTAATATACTTGTGAATAAGATTTTCCATCTGCTCGATGTCTTCCTAAGTATGTTCTCACACATCTGAATCCAATATAGCTTTTTGCACTATCTTGATATTCATAAGTACGAGTACCGTTTTGCATATAGTAACTAACGTCTTTCCATGAACCACCTCTAACAACTTTACGTTTTAATGCAGGAGGATCATCAGGGTGTGCATAGTATTGGTAATCAGGATTTAAGTCATGAGTAAAGCTATATGCAGATTCATCAAATGCATTACTTGTCCATTCAGCTACATTACCTGCCATATCATATAATCCCCATTCGTTAGGATCATAAGTTGCAACCATTAAAGTTTGTACACCACCATCATCATAATAGTTACCTCTCATAGGTTTAAAGTTAGCAATGAAACATCCTTGATAATTACGTGTATAAAGACCTCCCCAAGGATACATAGAAAGATCTAAACCACCTCTGGCTGCGTATTCCCATTCGCTTTCGGTAGGTAATCTGTATTCGTTAAGATAGTAGTCACGTATAGTTTTTTGATATGCATTTTTTAATTGAGTACGCCAAGCACAGAAAGCATTTGCTTGTACCCAACTTATTCCAACAACCGGATAGTAATCATAAGCCGGATGCCAGAAATACATTTTTGTCATGGGTTCGTTATAAGAATATGTAAAATCACTTATCCAACATAAAGTGTCAGGATAGATATGTACTTTTTCGTGCATATAGTAGCTATATCTTCCTCCTTTACGACCTTCATTAGTTTTGCCGTCATAGTTTTTTACAGTTCTATCTTCAAAATCATCCCATGGTCTTTCATCGTCCATTTTTTCTCGATCTTTTATTTGACCTTCATACTGTCCGGTTTGTGGATTAAAATGACGTCCAATTCTTAATCCATGATCACCTTCTCTTGAGAAGTTACGAACAACGTCTTGATTAACTCCGTCGGCACCTGGTTTAAATGTATGTTTTTGTGCAGCTTGTTTTAAATCAATCCAGTAGTATTCATAATACAAAGCATCAGTATTAAGATCAATAGTACGCATAAAATGATATATCTCAGCCGGTGGCAGAATATATAAGGTTTGATTGAAATTATTTGGGATTTCATTTTTTACAAGAATTCCTTTGATTTCTAAATCATTGTAATCCAATGGAATTCTCCAGTCAAGGAAATTGTTATTATCGTAGTCATCAAAGTCAAATTCACCATTTTCATACATGTTTGTAATGAAATTTGATTCAATTTCTGTTACATCAGTATCATCAATAATAAAATTGATTGGTTGATATTTCGATCTCGGGTTAATATCTCCAAAATCCACGGCATTCTTGGTTTCTCTACCAAGAACCGTTAGAGCTAATGAGTCTCTTACCCAAGCCACAAACTGTCGGTATTCTGAATTTGTAATTTCGGTTTCATCCATCCAAAAACCTTGTACTGTAACAGTTTTAGATTGGGCTGTGATAGAATTAGGAACGTCTTGATCACTTGGTCCCATTTGATAAGATCCGGGCGGAATAAATAGCATCCCATAAGGATCAGGAGTGTACCAAATTTTTCTGTCGATACCTGTTAATTCACCACTGCCATAATAGCCACAGCTACTTAAAAATACGGTGATGATTGCGCTGATGATGAGTAATCTTCTCATAATTTATTTGTTTAGTAAGCGTCTTTTTTATACGTTAAAATTAAACATTTTGTTACAATCTTACAATCTTCTTACACTTCTATATCTTCCGGCTGTTTTGCCTCCACTTACATTGAAACAATATCTAATCATTATTTCGTGAGAGCCGTATTGATATGATCCAATCTTTGATAATACTATATCATAACTATATCCTATACTAATTCCGTTTAATAAATGTATTCCTACCATAGGGACAATTGCGTCAGAGTACCTTAAC
>LUZK01000091.1 GCA_001603595.1 Bacteroidales bacterium Bact_19 | reverse complement strand
TACCACCCGAAACGATTATCTTCCCCGGACACGGTCCTGATACAACGGTAAAAGACGAAATAAAATACAATCCATTTTTTAGTCATTAAAAGTAGGTAGTTGATTCAAATCTACAAAATCGTTTTTTTGAAGGATTTTACCATTATAGGTTAGTATTTCGGATATCTTAAAATTATATTTTTTTACTCCACTACCATAGTATAAAATTAAACGTATCTCTCCGCTTTCATAGTCTTTGTAATTTTTTTGATTAACAGATAGTTTTGCTTCAATAATAGTTGAAGTCTCGTTTTGAAAAAGCGGGGATCTGCCAGTAATTCCAAAAACTATATAATTTCCATCATGGCGAATAAAATTAGATTGCAAAGGCAAAAAATTTTCCTCATACAAATTGACAGGAAATGAAATCTCTACTTTGTAATCCTTTTCAATAATATTCCCAGAATTTCTGATTAAAATTTTCGGATAAAAAGTCATTGAAGCAAATTTACCTGACTGTAAAACAGGCAATCCGTTTGTATTATAAATTCCAAGTAATTCAATATCACTTGTGCGATTAAACCCATAAAGCATTCTAATCTCTTTTTCCGTTAAAGGAAAAACTTTTAATTTCTCAAATTTATAATACCTGAAATCACTATACATGTGAGGTTGTCCATTTGCGAAAGGAATTCTAAAGTAAATTATTTTTTCCTCTCCCTTTTCGTAAACGGAAATGTAATCAATAAACAAATCTTTAATTTTAGGATCTGCTTCTGATTGAATTTCATTCATCAACCAATCAATGGAAAAATTGAAATTTCTTACCGGAATAATTTTATCAGCTCTTTTATTTTTTGTGGAAATTCCAATAAAAACCTCTCCTCCACCTGAATTTGCTATAGCAATTAAAATCTTTACAAGCTTAGAAACACTTTTCATGCCATCCGAAAAATCTTTTCCGTTTAAAAAGATTAATTCAGAGTGCATTTTTGTTTTGTTTTCAACTAAAGAAATAATGTCTTTGTATTTTTTTAATACTAATGAATTCATGACACAAAAATAATTTTTATTGGCTAAAATTAGCATAAATTTAGTTAATTTGTAGATTACAGGTTTTATTAAGAAACATTTTAAATAATTTTGCGTTTAATATAATTTGAAAAACAAATTTATCATGTCGAGAGATAATCGTAAAAATCAAAGCCGTGGTTCCGACAAACTCCGGAACAAAGATCAACAGAAAAAACAAAAAAACAAAACTAAAACTAACCGAGGCGATGCTTTGGAAGATATTTTAAAAAAACCGGATAATTTGGGTTTTAAGAAAAAAAAATACGACAAAGCATCAAAGTACTCAGAAAAGCCTGATTACATAAAAAAGAAAACGTCGGAAAAAGTTGGCAAGAAAACACCGCATAATATGGATTATGAATTATCAGGCGAAGAATTGTCGGGTATTGATACAAGATTAGCGAAAATCAAAAAAATCGGAAAACAAAAAAAATCAGGGACATCGGCTACTAAAAAAAATGAAGGTGAAAGATTGAATAAATACCTTGCAAATGCAGGTATATGTTCTCGCCGCGAAGCCGACAAATTCATTTCTGCAGGACTTGTTACAATTAATGGAAAAGTTGTTACCGAACTCGGAACAAAAGTAATGCCAGGCGATGTTGTGAAATTTAATAACGAGAAGGTTAATCCCGAAAAAAAAGTTTATATTCTGATAAATAAACCAAAAGATTGTGTAACCACCACTGATGACCCCGAAGGAAGACGAACAGTAATGGATTTAATAAAAGGAGCTTGCGAAGAAAGAGTTTATCCGGTTGGACGATTAGACAGAAATACAACCGGATTGCTTTTACTTACAAATGACGGGGAACTAGCTGAAAAACTCACACACCCCTCTTACAATAAAAAGAAAATTTACCATGTTTTTCTAGATAAACCATTCCATCCCGAACACATGGAAGAATTACTAAATGGTATTGAACTCGAAGACGGCATGATAGCTGTTGATGCCATAAGTTATGTTGGCAATTCAAAATTCGAAATTGGAATCGAAATACATTCAGGTAGAAACAGAATTGTACGCAGAATGATGGAACATTTGGGATATGAGGTTGTGAAACTCGACAGAGTTTATTATGCCGGCTTAACAAAATTGAATCTACCTAGAGGGAAATGGAGGTTTCTAACTCAGAGTGAAATTGTTAGATTAAAAACCGGTATGTACGAATAAAATATTATAATTATGAATAACAAAAGACAAATACAAATTGCAGGACAAATAAAAGAAGAATTAGCAAATATTATAATGATTAAATTCAACGGGCTTGTTCCCGGCCGTATGGTTACCGTTACAAATGTTACCGTAACTGCCGATTTAAGTATCGCTAAAGTTTGGTTAAGCATTTTCCCTTCGGATGATGCCAATAAAATCGTTGAAGAAATAAATAAAGTAAAATCAAAAATCCGTTTCGAACTTGGACAAGCTCTGAAGAATAACCTTCGAAAAATTCCCGAACTTATTTTTTATCTTGACGACTCTCTTGATTACATTGAAAAAATTGATAAACTTTTAAAATCATAGCTTTGAATTTCTCGTTTTTTATTGCAAAAAGATATCTGATTAGTAAAAAATCGCATAATGCGATTAATATAATTTCATTTATTTCGATAATTGGTGTTTCGGTAGGAGCAGCAGCACTTATAATAATACTTTCTGTTTTCAATGGTTTCGACGACTTGTTGAAAAAACTTTATAATTCTTTTGACCCTGATATAAAAATTATATCTCAAAAATCCAAACACTTTGTAATAGATCAAAATATAATCAAAAGTTTAAATCAATCAGACTTTATTGAATATTATTCTCTGAGCCTCGAAGAAAATGCTATGATTGAATATAATCAAAAACAAGTTGTTACAACAATTAAAGGGGTTGATAAAAACTACACACGAGTAACAGGGATTGACACAATGTTGGTTCGAGGCGAATTTTTATTAAAAAACGAAAATATATTTTATTCAGTTTGTGGACAGGGTATTGCATATAATTTAGGTCTGGATGTTCAAACTGCAAGTCCGGTAAGTATTTATGTGCCAAGCCGAAAAGCTGAATTACGGGGAAATATTCTGGATGCTACTGACGCAATTAACAAAGCAATAGTGTATAATGCAGGGATTTTTTCTATTCAACAGGAATACGACACAAAATACTTTTTGATTGATATAAATTTAGCACGAAGATTACTTGAATATGAAAATGAAGTTTCAGCAATAGAAATTAAGCTAAAAAAAGATATTAAAAACTCAATTGCTCTGTCCGAACTAAAAAAAATATTTGGTCCCGATTTTAAAGTTCTTGATAGGAATATGCAACACGAATATGCATACAAAATCATGAAGTCCGAAAAATGGGCAATTTTCATGATTCTGGTTTTTATTCTTTTAATAGCTTCTTTTAACGTGATTGGTTCGCTCACAATGTTGATTGTTGAGAAGAAAGAAGACATTAACATTTTCAGAAGTTTGGGAACAGATGTTAAAACAATAAGAAATATTTTTTTCTACGAAGGGATTTTAATTTCAATAGCAGGGGCAATTATGGGATTAATTTTCGGATTGATAATCTGTTGGTTACAAATGGAATTTGGATTAGTGAAATTAGGAAATGAAGGTTCATTTATTATTGAAAACTATCCGGTTATGGTGAAATCTGTTGATGTGGGATTTGTATTTATTACGGTAATTGTTATAGGACTTTTTGCTGCCTGGTTCCCTGTACGATATATAACGAGAAAATTTGCTAATTTAGAGTCATAAAACCCAAAATACTATGTTAAACATTGCATTATTCGGACCACCCGGTGCAGGAAAAGGAACTCAGTCGGAATTCCTGGTAAAAGAATACAATTTGTTTTACATTTCAACCGGAGATCTATTGAGAAAAGAAATCAAAGAACAAACTCAACTTGGTAAAGAAGCTCAAAGCATAATCGCTACTGGAGGATTGGTTCCGGACGAAATTATTGTTCAGATAATCGAAAAAACTATTACCAATAATCCAAATGCTAATGGATTTTTATTTGACGGATTCCCGCGAACATATATTCAGGCATACATTCTCGAGGGGTTAATGATAAAATTAAACACATCTTTAAATTGCCTCATCAGTTTAAATGTAACTGAGGAAGAATCAATACGCAGATTATTGCATAGAGGAAAAACTTCAGGTCGCAGCGACGACAACGAAGAAGTTATTAGAAACAGACTTAAAGAATACTACGAAAAGACTTTGCCGGTTTTGAATTTTTATAAGGAAAAAGGTCTTTACAAAGAAGTAAACTCCATGCTAAGCATCGAAGAGGTTCATCAACAAATAAAAGAAATTATTCAGGCCGAACTCAGCAAACGACTTCTTAATATTGTACTTTTCGGATACCCCGGTTCAGGAAGAGGAACTCAAGGTAAAGCCATCGCAAAAAAATACGGACTCGAATACATTGCAACAGGACCAATGCTTGATGAAGAAATAAAAAAAGGTACCGAAATAGGGAAAAAAGTTCTTAATCTTTACGAAAACGGATTACTAGTTCCGGATGAAATTGTTGTGCCTCTTATAGAAAAAAAACTGGAAAATTCTAAAGGAGTGAGAGGATATATTTTCAAAGGGTTTCCAAGAACTTTCGTGCAGTCTTATATTCTTGACGGACTTCTAAAGAAACACGGATCTTCAATTGCAAAAATTATTGAACTCGAAGTTCCCATTCTCGAACTAATCCAGAGATTAGTGAAAAGAAGCCAAACAGATGAATGTATGCCTTATGATTCTAGCATAGAAAAAATAGTACAACGGCTAAAAGACCATGAAAACAAAACGATTCCCGTAATAAAAAAATATCAGGAACTACATGGTGTTGTAAAAATTGATGGAATGGGAACTTTCGAGGAAGTTTTTGAACGAATAAGTTTTGAAATAGAAAATGGGTTTAAAAATTTGAGATAATAAAATTATTAAAATTTATTATTGTTTAACATTTTCAATATTTTGTTGAACAATACATAAATAACTCGGTTTATACTAAAAAAAAGTAGTTATGAAAAATTTATTATTTTTACCTTTAATTTTTGTTTACGGTTTTATTTCCGGACAAGCTATTCCTAATAATAGTTTCGAGGAATGGTATCAGCACTCTGCAGGTCATTTAGATCCGGTTGGTTGGAATACAGCAAATCCAACAACAAATGTTTACCCCATTAACAAAGTTACAACAGAAAGAACCGATGATGCTTATGATGGAAATTTTGCAGTTAAACTCACTTCAAAAACAGTATTAACATTTGTAGCTCCGGGGTTTATAACATTAGGAGATTTCAATATAAATCTTTTTACTCAACAGACAAGTATCACGGGAGGTATAAATTTTTATTTAAAACCCGAAAAACTTAAACTATATTACAAATACACACCTTCACAGGGAGACTTTTTCAGAATAGGATTGTGGATGCTCAGAAACGATGGAACTCAAATTCCTGATACTGTTGCAACAGCACTTTATGAAGGTTCTGAACCAAAAAATTCATTTACCCCACTCGAAATAGAACTTGTTTACAGAAATGATTTTACTCCGGAAATTTTAAATATTATTGCTGTTTCATCAAATCCAGATGCTCCAGTTGCCGGAAGCGTTCTTATTGTCGATAAAA
Source organism: Bacteroidales bacterium Bact_19 (assembly GCA_001603595.1). Classification (GTDB taxonomy): domain Bacteria; phylum Bacteroidota; class Bacteroidia; order Bacteroidales; family ML635J-15; genus Bact-19. The sequence goes on along the minus strand of LUZK01000091.1, from coordinate 28,008 downwards.
TTGAATTAGAATATTCTACCCTATCACAATCAACTACTTACGATAAACCGAGATCTTTAATTTTTCCCAGTCCTGCATCAGATATAATTTATCTTAATGATTTATTCGATTATGATTCCATTGATTTAATAAAAATTTTTGACATTCAAGGAAAAACGCTTTTTGAATTCGACAATAATATTGAAAATGGCATTGATATAAACTCCTTACAAAAAGGAACTTACGTAATTAAAGTTTATACTTCAAATATTATTCATTCACAAAAATTCATAAAATTATGACTACAAAATTATTCAGCATAACAATTTTTGTTTTATTAGCATTGTTTTTTGTTTCTTGTGATACAAAACCTCCTATTGATGATCCTGTAATAGAAGATATTGTACAAGGAGATTTTGAAAACTGGATAACAATATCTCAAGGAGAAATATCTTTTCATAAACCGGCCGGTGATTGGTGGGACGGATTAAACTATTTAGCTGTTATCGGAGGACCAATCACTTTGGAAAGAACAACCGACTCATACAATGGCAATTACGCTCTTAGAATTGAGACAAAATTATGGGGCGACGAATTAAGCATTCCCGGTATTATTGCCTCAGGTTATTTTGACCCAAATCTTCCTATTGGTGAAAATCTCGTTATTGGTAAGCCTTTTTCAAAAAGACCTACGGCTTTTCAAGGTTATTATAAATATTCACCTGCAAATAATGACACTCTTGTTATTTTTATAGCTCTAACAAAATATAATTCAGCCCAAAATCTTAGAGACACTATAGGGAGAGGAGAATTTGTTTCAAGCGAAGTTCAAAATACATATAAGAATTTTAATGTGCCAATAGTTTATAATAGTGAGAACACTCCGGACTCTATTCATATTATATTACTTGCAAGCGTCTCAGGAAAAGATTTTAAAGGACATCCCGGTTCAGTATTGATTGTTGACAAATTGAGTTTAAGATATGATTAAATTACATTTTACAATATTTTTTATTCTTATAGCTTTCCATTTACATATTTTTGGACAAACATATTTATCTGTTTCAACAAATTTTGGAGGTGCAATTCCTAATAAATCTCAAAAAAATAGTACTGCTAAAATATTTCCGGGGGGCAACCTTGGATTAACAACACAAATTACAGGTTTTAACAAAATAGTAATTAAAACAGAATTAGAACTGGGCTTTACCGCCTATAATTATTATTTAAACGAGGACAAAAAAGATACTATTGTTGAAAGTGTGGTTTTAGGGAACACCGTAATGGTTCCCACATATTACTACACTTTTATTGAAGGACACACCCGTCTATTTTATATTATTCCAAACATAATTTTGTCGTATAAACTTTGTGATAAAATAATTATTTATACTAATCTGTACTCAAAATTTAATATAATTCACAAGGATTTGATTTTTATAAAGGTTCAGGTTGGAGAAGGCGGTTTAATTCCTGATGTAAATTTAAATCAGGACAATTCTTCCAATATCAATTTACTCAATGCAGGATTAGGTTTAGGAATCGAATATAAAATAAACGACAACTACAGTTTATTTTTTAATACAAAAAGAGATTTATGGAGATTTTACAAACTAAATACAATAAAAGATTCAGATGGGAACGATCTTCCATTTTACTTTACAGGAATGAGCATAGGTATAAATTACAAATTTTAACCTAATTTCTTAAAAATATTATTAAACGCTTACAACTTCCTTAACTTCGGGAACGTCTCGTTTTAGTTTATCTTCAACACCTAATTTCAATGTTTGAATACTAAATGGACATGATCCGCAAGCTCCTTTTAATTTTACTTTTACAATGAAATCCGAAGTAACTTCAACCAAAGCTATATCTCCACCGTCGGCCTGTAAATAAGGACGAACTTCTTCAATTGACTTTTCTATTTTTTTAACGATTTCTTCCATGATTTAATGTTTAAATTATTATTTTACTACTACTTGTTGAGTTTTTGGCAATTCTTTATTTCGTTTTTCAACTGCTTCCACAAATTTAACAGCAAGATCTTCAAAAGCTTTTCCCTGTATTGTTCTCGGATTTGAAGCCACCGGTTTACCTATATCTCCGCTTTCACAAATTGATTGAACTATAGGAATTTGTCCTAAAATCTGTATTTGTGTTTCTTCAGCAAGTGCTTCAACACCGCCTTTTCCGAAAATATAGTATTTATTTTCAGGCAACTCCTCGGGAGTAAACCATGACATATTTTCCACAATTCCCAACACCGGCACATTTATACCATCAGCCCTGAACATTGCAACACCTTTACGTGCATCAGCGATTGCCACTTGTTGAGGAGTGCTTACAATAACTGCCCCTGTTACGGGAACACTTTGCACAAGAGTAAGATGAATATCACTTGTGCCCGGAGGAAGATCAAATAAAAGAAAATCTAATTCACCCCATTTAGCATCGTTAATAAACTGTTTCAATACTCCGCTTGCCATAGGCCCTCTCCAAATTGCAGCATTCTTAGGGTCAATAAAAAATCCTATAGAGAGTATTTTTATACCATATTTCTCAACAGGAACAATTAATTCTTTACCGTTCTCCACAACTACCGAGGGCTTTTCATTTTCGATACCAAACATTTTTGGAATACTCGGTCCAAAAATATCGGCATCAACAACTCCGCATTTATAGCCCATCTGAGCTAATGCCACAGCCAAATTAACAGTTATTGTTGATTTCCCTACACCACCTTTCCCGCTTGCAATTGCAATAATATTAGCAACTTCTTCTACTCCTGCTGTAGTTTTAATTTTTGGCTTAACGACTTTTTTTGTTTTAGTAACAATATTAATTATATAGGTACTACCGAAATTGTTTTCAAGTTTTTCTTTTATTGAATTTTTTATCGAATTTAAAAATGGATCTGTAGATTTGGTAAATTCCAAAGTAATAAATAATTCTCGGGATTCTTCTTTTACTTCAGCTAAGATTCCACTTTCAACGATATTTAAACCAGTTTCGGGATGAATTATATCCTTTAATAATTCTTGAATCTTCGTAATTTCTGTGCTCATTTTATAAAAATTTATAAATAAAAGTTTAACAAAAGTCAAAGCATAAATGTTCAAATAAATTTATCTTACAGACTCCAATATGTTAAATCTTTTATTTTATTTCTAAAAATACCTTTAATATCAGCAAAAATACCGTTTGGAGCAGATAGTTCTTTAAAATTATCTTCGGTTAAATCTGTAAATTTATCATGACTTACAGCAACAATAATAGCATCATATTTTCCTGAAGGAGCATCTGCCATTTCAACACCATACTCTTCAAGTACCTCGTGCTTATTGGCATAAGGGTCAACAACATCTACCTTTACATTATATTTCTTCAATTCTTCAATTATATCAATAACTCTTGAGTTTCTAATGTCTGTAACATTTTCCTTGAATGTCATACCCATAATAAGTACTCTCGAAGTAGTGATTTCTTTCCCTTTGGAGATTATAAGTTTAACAACTTTTTGAGCTACATGTGCTCCCATTCCATCATTAATAGCACGACCTGAGCCAATCATTTTTGCATGATAACCAAGTTCTTTTGCCTTATGCAACAAGTAGTACGGGTCAACGCCTATACAATGTCCGCCAACCAAACCTGGAATAAATTTAAGAAAATTCCATTTTGTTCCGGCAGCTTCCAAAACCTCAAAAGTATTTATTCCCATAATGTCAAAAATCATTGAAAGCTCGTTCATAAGAGCAATATTAACATCGCGTTGAGTATTTTCAATAATTTTGGCGGCTTCTGCAACTTTAATTGAACTTGCTCGATGTACACCGGCTTTAATGATTAATTCATAAACTTTTGCAATGTTTTCTGCTGATTCATGATCGCAACCGGAAGTAACTTTTATGATATTAGGTAGGGTATGAACTTTGTCGCCTGGATTAATTCTTTCGGGAGAAAAACCGACTTTAAAATCTTCGATATATTTCAATCCGCTGAATTTTTCCAACACAGGGACACAATCTTCTTCTGTACATCCTGGATATACGGTTGATTCATAGACGACATAATCGCCTTTTTTCAAAATTTTACCAACAGTTTCAGATGCTTTGATAACCGGTGTCAGATCCGGAAGTTTATGTTCATCAATTGGAGTAGGAACTGCAACAATGTGAAAATGGCAATTTCTAAGATCTTCTGGATTAGATGTAAATAAAATATCACAACCTTCGAATTCTTCCGGAGATAATTCGTTGCTGGGGTCAATTTTATTTTTCATCATCTCGATTCTTTCGGGCTTAATATCAAATCCTACAACTTTAACTTTTCTTGCAAATTCTAACGCGATTGGTAAACCAACGTAACCAAGTCCGATAACTGAAATCTTTTTCTCTTTTTTAATTATTGATTCGTACATAACCTTAAAATTTAATTGCGGCTAAAATAAAATATAATTTCTCAAATTAAAATGATTCTTGTAATAATGGATGAAAATCTCCTTTTTTTCCCACTGGAATAGCATTACGTATATCATAAACCGTTTGTATAGCAGTTCTGGCTTCGTCTAAACCAAAACCTTTACCTGCTAAAATATTTTTATAAATTTCAGTATGTAAATCTGTAAAACCTTCGGAAAATTCTATTTCGTTGCCTTCAATCATAATACAGCGATATGTTCTTTGACCTTTAGCTTTAATATTTTCAGGTACTAAATCATAATTAATTGACAATATCCAGCGAACATTTGCACGTTCCAATTGCAGAAATCCGGCTGTTGTTTCATTAGAGCTGTGGTGAACTACAGAATTTTTTACCGATCCAAAAATCCAAGTAAGCATATCAAAAAAATGAACGCCGATATTAGTAGCAATTCCTCCTGATTTTTGCACATCACCTTTCCAAGAATAATGATACCATTTTCCGCGAGATGTTATATAAGCAAGGTCAATATCATAAATTTTGTCTTTCGGGCCTTCTTCAATTTTCTTTTTTAATTCTATAATTGAAGGATGCAATCGCAGTTGAAGAATATTATAAATTTTCTTACCTGTTTCTTTTTCGAGTTCTTTTAGAGCATCAACGTTCCATGGATTTAGAACCAGAGGTTTTTCACAAATTGCATCGGCTTTATTTCTAAGAGCAAATCGTATATGGGCATCATGTAAATAATTAGGAGAACAGATGCTTACATAATCAATCTTTTTATCAGTTTGACTAAGCTTATATATATGCCTGTCGAATCTTTCGAACTCGTGAAAAAAATCTGCTTCGGGGAAGTAAGAATCTAAGAAACCAACACTGTCAAAAGGGTCGAGAGTAGCTACCAAATTATTACCTGTTTCTTTAATTGCTTTAACATGACGTACAGCGATATAACCGGCAACACCTATCAATGCAAAATTTTTTCCTGCCATTAGTTTATAATTTTACAACATTATTATTTTCCAATTTATACTTTTCTTTACTTTCGGGACAAATAGCAATACCATTTTCGTCGAAAAAAAGACGATGACCGTATTCACTCATCCAACCAACATGGCGAGCAGGATTCCCTATTACAAGAGCATAATCCGGGACATCTTTTGTTACAACTGCTCCTGCTCCTATGAATGCAAATTTGCCAATAGTATTTCCGCAAACAATTGTTGCATTTGCACCAATAGTTGCACCTTTTTTAACGAGTGTTCTGAGGTATTGGTCTCTCCTGTTTACCGCTGAACGAGGATTTATAACATTTGTAAATACCATTGAAGGTCCTAAAAAAACATCATCCTCGCAAATAACTCCGGTATAAATCGAGACATTGTTTTGTACTTTAACATTATTACCCAAAACAACATCCGGAGATACAACAACATTTTGACCTAAATTACAATTTTCGCCGATGATACAATTTGGCATAATATGAGTAAAATGCCATATTCTGGTTCCTTTTCCTATTTTACAGCCTTCATCAATAACAGCTGTTGGGTGAGCAAAATATTCAGCCATAGATTTTTTTTTTGCAAAAATAGTATTTTATCTTTTATCTTTGTTTAGAGCAAAAATCTTTTTATATTTTAAAGGAAAATTATTTAAAGTTTTTATGGAACATACAACAGACATAGCTATTGAATCTGGATTTGTAACAATTGCCACATTTTGGGGATATCTGGGATTAATGATTTTAATCGGAATTTTTGCTACAAAATTTTCGTCAAAAGGGATTAATAATTTTTTCATTGGTGACAGAAAAATGAATAAGCTGGTAGTAGCAATGTCGGCAGTTGTCAGCGGAAGAAGTGCATGGCTACTATTAGGAGTTACGGGGATGGCTTACAAAATGGGAATTTCTGCAATATGGGCTGCGGTTGGTTATATTTTAGCTGAATTCTGGTTGTTTTTTAGTTATGCTCCACGCATCCGCCGCTTCAGTGAAAAATACGACTGTATCACAATCACGGATTTCTACAGCGAACGATTTAGCGATAAAAAATCCATATTAAGAATTATTACTGTTATTATAATTTTACTGTTCATGATTTCCTACCTCTCAGCACAATTTGTAGCTGGTGGAAAAACTTTTTCAACTAGCTTCAATATATCTTCAAACGAAGGTTTGCTTGCAACTGCTGCAATAATTTTATTTTATACTGTTTTAGGTGGATTTCTGGCGGTCAGTTTAACTGATACGATACAAGGTTTTTTCATGCTTTTTGCCTTGCTTGCTTTGCCTATAATTGCAATTTTTAAACTTGGTGGAATATCCAATTTCTGGAATGCAGCCTTATCTATAGGAGGCAGTAATTTTGGCAGTCTATCCGCAATTTCACTCGGAACATTGATCGGTTTTCTTGGAATAGGATTAGGATCGGCAGGCAATCCTCATATCGTTGTGAGGTATATGTCCATTGATAAAACAAAAAACTTATCACAAGTTGCATTTATAGGTACCATTATGAATATACTCATGGCAGTAGGAGCAGTTTTTACAGGTATTGCCGCCAAAATTTATTTTCCAGAAGTTTTAATGTTACCTGGCGGGGATGTAGAAAATGTTTATCCGGCCTTAGCTGCATACAAATTCAGCCCAATAATTTTTGGAATAGTTATATCTTCAATTTTTGCTGCAATAATGTCAACTGCAGATTCTCAGTTATTAGTTGCTGCTTCATGTGTTGTAAGAGACATTTATCAAAAAACATTGAAAAAAAACATTGAAATACCTCAAGAAAAGTTAGTTTTACTAAGCCGCATAACTATTTTAATCATAGTTGGGATAAGCTTATTACTAGCGTTTTTTGCAAAAGATATTGTATTCTGGCTTGTTTTATTTGCCTGGGGAGGGCTTGGAGCTGCTTTCGGACCTACCTCAATTTTAATGCTTTTCTGGAAAAAAACAACACGTACCGGCGTAATTGCAGGAATTATTACGGGAGCTTTTACGGTAATTGTCTGGAATCAAATCCCTACTCTAAAAAGTTTTGTTTACGAACTAATTCCGGGATTTTTTGTTTCCCTAATTGTAACAATTATTGTAAGTTTACTAACTAAAGACAATGATGAACAAAAATATTTTGACGCGCTTAGTTCATAATAACAAACAACAGTAAGTTAAAAAATATTAGTATATTTAATGATTTTCAAAGTTAACTTTACTAATTTCGCAAAAAAAACAAGTGAACAAAGCTATAAAAAAATTAGCAGGACAAACTGCAATTTACGGTCTTAGCAGTATAATAGGGAGATTACTAAACTATCTTCTTGTACCTCTTTACACAAGAATATTTATACCTGAAGTTTACGGAATTGTAACCGAATTATACGCTTATGTCAGTTTCTTATTGATATTGCTAACATACGGAATGGAGACAGGTTTTTTCAGATTTGCACAAGATAAATCAAAATTTAACAGTGTTTATTCCACAATTTTAACCAGTCTTGCAACAACTTCTATATTATTTGTAATTCTAATACAGTTAAATTTATCTTCGATTTCCGAAATTTTAAGGTATTCAGAACATCCTGAGTTTATAATGTGGATGGCTATAATTGTTTCAATAGATGCATTTACTTCAATCCCATTTGCCAAACTAAGACTACAAAATAAAGCATGGAAATTTGCAATCTTTAAACTAATTAATATATCTATTAATATCATCTTGAATTTATATTTTTATTTGCTATGTCCCAAACTCGAAATCTCCAATCCTAATTCCTTACTTCTATATATTTATGATGGTAATATTGGGGTTGGTTATGTTTTTATTTCGAATTTAGTTGCAAATATCATAACTCTCGTAATTTTATTACCCGAAATTTTAGATGTAAAGTTTGATTTTAATCGAAAACTTCTAAAAGAAATTTTATCTTATTCGTGGCCATTGTTAATAGCAGGTTTTGCTGGAATGATAAACGAAACACTCGACAGAGCGATGCTTAAATACCTGGTACCACTCGAAAACAACCCGATGGAACAATTAGGAATATATGGAGCTAATTACAAACTTGCCATTTTGATGACTTTATTTATACAAATGTATAGGTATGCTGCCGATCCGTTTTTCTTCAGCAACAAAAACGAAGAAAATGCTAAAGATCTTTATGCACTAGCAACAAAATATTTTATCATTTGCGGATTAATTATCTTTTTAGGCGTAATGCTTTATCTAGATATCATAAAATATTTTATCGGGTCAAAATTTCATGAGGGATTGAAGGTTGTTCCTATTTTATTGCTGGCAAATCTTTTCCTCGGAATTTTTTATAATTTTTCTATTTGGTATAAACTCAACGACATGACACGTTACGGAGCCTATCTAGCTGTTTTTGGAGCAGCAGTAACAATAATTTTGAATCTGATACTTATTCCTATTTATGGATATGTAGGTTCGGCATGGGCAACATTTATTTGCTACTTTTTAATGACCCTACTTTCATATTTCTGGGGACAAAAATATTATTATGTACCATATAAAATTAAGAACTCGATAATTTATTTAGTTTTAAGCTTATTCATTTATTTTATAAGCATATTAATAAAACTGGAAAAACTATACCTTAATATGATATTGAATACAGTACTATTCTCTGGATTTTTGTTTTTTGTTTATTTGAACGAACGAAAGCTTCTTTTAAGAATTAAAACAAAAAATAAAAATCTTTGACAAAAGATTCTTTTATAAAAAAAATATTTTAACTTTGCAGCCCGGTTCGAGAAACCGTAAATATAGTTATTAACTTTAAATTTGAAATTATGGCAGTTAGATTAAGACTTGCAAGACATGGCCGTAAGCACAAACCGTTTTATCACATTGTTGCTGCTGATAGCCGTGCACCACGTGATGGTAAACTTATCGAAAAGCTGGGAATTTATAACCCAATGACAAATCCTGCAACTATCGAATTAGATTTTGATAGAGCTTTGGATTGGTTAACAAAAGGAGCTCAACCTTCTCCTACAGTAAGAAGAATTTTATCTTACAAAGGTGTTTTAATGAAAAAACATTTGCTCGAAGGCGTAAAGAAAGGAGCTTTCGATATGGAAGAAGCTGAAAGACGTTTCAATACCTGGTTAGAACAAAAAGAATCTAAAATTAAAGCTAAAGTTGTTGGCCTTGCAGATCAAAAACGTAAAGAAGAAAAAGAAAGACTTGAAGCAGAAAAGAAAATAAGAGAAGCAAAAGCACAAGCTATTGCACAAAAACTTGCTGCTCAAGCCGCTAAAGCTGCTGAACAACAAGAAGAAAACACTCAGCCCGAATCGAGCGAAAATTTAGAAAACACTGAGGAATAAAAATGATTTTTGATGGAGTTGAGCTGATTCAGGTTGCATCCGTAATTAAACCTCATGGTTTAAAAGGACACCTCAGCATAAAACTTATCGAGAATTTTTCCGAAGAAATTTTTGAAATTAACAAACCGGTATTCTTACTAATCGAAGGAATACCGGTTCCTTTTTTTATTCAAGAAATTAAAAATGCTGCTAATATTGTTTTAAAATTACAATTTATTGACTCGGAAGAACAAGCACAAAAATATTCAAATATTGATATTTTAGTTAAGCCTGAAGACCTACCTATTACGAATAAAGCAGACTCCGAAAATGAATTTGCTGATTTAGAAGGATTTGAAGTTTTTGATGAAATTTTCGGATTTATTGGTAAGATCATTCTGTTCAATGAAATCCCGGGCAATATCGTCTTTGAAACAGAGTTCAAAGGTAAAAATATAATTATTCCCTGGAATGAAGATATTATCAAAACCATTGATTATGATAACCAAAAAATAATAATCGTTGCACCGGAGGGCTTAATTCAATTGTATTTAGAGTGATTTTTTTATAAAAATATTTTCACAAACTTCCATCTTTAAATGAAATATATTATTTTGGCAATTTGAAAAATATTTAGGGATAAAATTCAATTGCAACCTTTTTTTATATTATTAAGTCTAAAACTGTGATGCCTGAATGCAGGATTTGAACGAAATAATTGCGGGCTGCCGAAAAATGGATAAAAGGGCACAAAGATGCCTTTATGAACGGTATGCCTCACTTTTTATGGGGATTGCATACAGGTATAGTAAGTCGCGTGAAGATGCGGAAGATATCCTGCAGGAAGCATTTGTGAAAATTCTTACAAGAATTGATCAATATAGTGAAACAGGTTCTTTTGAAGGTTGGATGAAAAAAATTCTGGTGAATACTGCTATAAGTCATTACAGAAATTCATTGAAGCATGATTTTCATAAAGATTTTGACAGTATTCAGGAAACTCAAATTTTAGACGGGGACTACGAAATTGACAATGAAGAATTTACCAGAGAAGAGCTACTGAGAAGCATAAATATGCTTCCGCCGGGATTTAAAATTATTTTTAACCTATATGCGATTGAAGGATTTAAACATCGCGAAATTGCAGAAATGCTTAATATCAGCGTTGGAACTTCTAAATCGCAATATAGTAGAGCCAGAGCTTTGTTGCAAGAAAAATTAACTGAATTGAAAAAAATTGCTCGAAATGAGTAAGAAAGGAAAAATAGAAGACATTTTCAGGGATGAATTCAAAGATTTCAGCCTGGAACCTTCTGATAAGGTGTGGGACGGAATTGAAAATCAAATTTCCGGTATGAGACTCGAGCATCTTTATCAGGAAAAGTTCAGAGGCTTTAAAATGAGTGTGGCTGATCATGTTTGGAGAAGAATTGCCACTGCTCTTTGGTTCAATAAATTTTTACATTTTTCTCCTTTCAGTTTTAACATCTATTACGCCGGACTTATTATCACTACAATAGTTGGTTCAATAATATTTTTTAACAATACAGAATTCAAATTTTTTAACTTCGATGGCGGGAGAGAAATTCTCATAAATGACAATTCTCAAATTCAAAATAATGACATCCCTGCATTAAATAACTTAACTGAAGATACACAAATTACTATTTCTTCTGACAATAAAGAAAATGACAATTCTGTATCCATAAATAAAATTACTTTAATAGGAGAAAACTCAAAAACATCACCCATTCATATTACTACTATAGTTTTTACAAAAAACACAAATAATGAAATTTCGGAAATTGTTGAAAATCAAATTAATAATAACTTATTTATAACCAAATACAACGCTAATACTCAAACCGGAGAAATACAAACATATTCTAAAATTCCACATTTCCTCAACCTAAATAAACCATTATATTTGAGATATCCAGAGTTAAAAATTTCAAACGACAGTTTATTAAACAACTTTATTGTTAACTATGAAATAAAAAGAGATACTATTGGTTATGACTTTGGTGGAGTTCCAATTGTGGAGGATAAATCTTTTGTAAGGTTTAGTATCTTTTATGATTATTACATTAACAATAAATACAGATTTAAATTAAATAATCCCGAACTTCAAAACGAATTTAAAACATTATCAGAAAATTTAAAAGACAATAATTCATTTGGTTTTGGGCTTGGAATTGATTATTTTTACAGACGATTTTATATAAATAGTGGAATCTCATATTTCACCAATCGCCAAAAAATAAATTTTGAAAAAGTAGAAACAGAGATAAATACCATCACCGAATTTCAATATTTCGATAATTCAGTTTGGATTTACGATACTGTTTGGTTTTTGGATCTTGATGAATATTTGAATGGTAACATTGTTTACATTCCGCATGTTGATTCAACAAATTTTGTTTTTAAAGATTCCATTTCGATAGCTATAAAGGATACCGTTTTAAAAAATTTGAATTATTCTGCAGAAAACAGTATGTCGTACATTGAGATACCAGTTGTTTTTGGATATTCATTTAAAACAGGTAAACTGGAAATTATTCCCAAAGCGGGAATTATTGGAGGATTGTTAACAGGAAAGAAAGGAAATTTTTATGATTTATATTCAGACGAAATTTTGCCAATAGCTGAAATTCCATATAGAGAATTTAATTTAGATTATTACTTCTCATTGAACTTAAACTACTCGTTTACAAAAAAATTTGGAATTTATGTAGAGCCATATTTTAGAGACAATTTTATTAATAGTTTTAATGGAAATTATGCCCTTGATTTGCGTTCAATGAGATATGGACTGAGAACAGGAATATCATATAAATTGTAGTTCGTATTTTGAGGCATTTTTTTTTGATATTGGCAATTGTATTTTTTGGATTAAATCCTTTAATTGCAGGATGCGAGGCTAATTTTATTTATCAGGAAAGTTCGCCTCTGTATATACAATTCTATAATCAATCTCAGATTTCCGACGAAGGACAGATTTATCAACACTGGGATTTTGGAGATGGAAATACAAGTTATCAAGAACACCCATCTAATTTATATTCTAATCCCGGACGATATCTTGTAAGGCTTAGCATATTCACAGAAGAAGGTTGCTTTGATTATGTTGAAAAGGAAATTTTAGTAGGCATTCCCGCTTCATCACCGGATTGTAATTTAGATATTTATTTTTCGACACAAAATGCAACAGCACCTAATTATAATAATGGAAGAGCTTATGTTTATGGATATTCGAATATCCCTTGTTGCTATTTTGCATACTGGAGTAACGGACAAACTGGTGCTGAAATTCAGAACCTATCGCCGGGGACATATTGTGTAACTCTCACAAATGGAGATAACTGCTATGGAACTGATTGTGTAACGATAGGATACAACAATAATTGCAATGCAGATTTCAGTATTGATTCTTTGAGTTTTCAGCAAATTTTCGGATTATATAGATTTGTAAATAACTCTCACGGCGAAGAAGATTATTTTTACTGGGATTTCGGAGACGGGAATTATTCTTATGCCCGCAATCCTCTACATATTTATCGTGATCCAGGAAATTACGAAGTATGCTTAACGATACTTACTCATTATAACTGCTCCTCAACAATTTGTAAAAATATAATAGTTAATCAGGTTGTACCAAATATCTCTAATTTATATGGAATTGTAAAAGCCGGTTCTACTTTGCTTCCATCAGGCATGGCAGTATTATACCAAAGATCGGGAGAATATTTTAAGGCTATTGCTCAAAGCGAAATTATAGATGGCTTGTATAAATTTGAAAATCTTGACAGAAACAATCAATATCTCGCACATTTAATCCCGTATTTTGATATTGATACTATCTATTTTCCAAAATATTCTCCTGTTTATCAAAGTAATGATGTTTTCTGGCAGGACGCTTCATTAATAAATCTTTATTCAGATACCGTTTTTCAGAGCTTTTTATATCCCTATTATGAAGTTGGAATAAACAACGGGAAAATATGCGGCTTTGTTAGATATATTGATACTGCGAGCTTTGAAGAAAGTATATTTATAAGGAACTGGTTTCGCCAAACAGTTTTTGAAGAAGGAATGGCAGCCAACACTGTTGTGTTTCTAAAAAATTCAAATAAAGACGTTATGGATTTTAGATTAACCGATGGAAGTGGATATTTTGAGTTTAAAAATTTAGCCTACGGTTCTTATTATATTAGCGTAGAAAAGCCCGGTTTGGTTTCCGATGAATTATTTATAATTTTAAATAGTACTGAAAATCAGGCAGTAAATTGGTTTTCAATAAATTCCAATAATATCACATCCATTACTAATTACCATCAAAACTCAACATTAAAAATATATCCAAATCCTGCAACTGATTATCTTCGTATCGAAAGTTTAGAACCTCTTTTTTTATGCTACAAGATAATTGATTTAACAGGTAAAATTTTATTAGAAGGGACAGTTTCGGAAAATTCGAGTTATATCCTAATTGGAGGATTACAAAAAGGTTTTTATTTATTGCAATTAAAATCAGCAGATTTAACCTACTCTTTTAAATTTATCAAAGAGTAAAATAAATTTCGGACTGTTTTCAAATTTACATTTCAAATTTACAACTTTAAGTTTTAAATTGCACTATTGTTTATATCTTTGGAAAAATAAAAACTATGGCAAATAAAATATTTTTACTTGACGCTTACGCTCTAATATTTAGATCATATTATGCATTTATCCGTAATCCAAGGATAAATTCCAAAGGTTTTAATACCTCGGCAATATTTGGTTTTGTAAATACCCTTGAAGAAGTTATAAAGAAAGAAAGACCAACTCACATTGCAGTAGTTTTCGATCCACCTGGTCCAAATTTCAGACATGAAATGTATCCTGAATACAAGGCAAACAGAGAAGCCACTCCGGAAGACATTAGAGCAGCTGTTCCTTATATTAAAAAAATTCTGGAAGCATATAAAATCCCCGTTATCGAGATTGAAGGTTATGAAGCCGACGATGTTATTGGCACTTTAGCAAAAAAATATGCTGAAGATGGAAATATTGTTTATATGATGACACCAGACAAAGACTATGGTCAGTTAGTAGATAAAAATATTCTGATTTATAAGCCGGGACGTTCCGGTAACTCGGCTGAAATTATTAATTCCGAAAATATTCAAATATATTATGGAGTAAACTCACCATCAAAAGTGAGGGACATATTAGCATTATGGGGAGATGTTTCGGATAATGTTCCGGGAGTTCCCGGAATTGGGGAAAAAACCGCATCAAAACTAATATCGGAATTTGGAAGTATTGATGATATTTTTAGAAACATCGAAAAACTTTCGGGAAAACAAAAAGAAAATATTTTAAACAACAAGGAACAACTAATTTTATCCCGCGAATTGGTAACTATCAAAACAGATGTCCCCGTTAATGTTGACCTTAAAAATTTAGAAATTGAAAAACCAAACACAAAAATATTAGCTGAAATCTTTGATGAACTTGAATTTCGAACCCTAAAAGAAAGAATATTAAAACCGGAATTAGAAATTAACTTTAACGACTATTCCGAAACTAAGTTTTCCGCACCTAGCCAAACTCATGTTCAACTTGATTTATTTGGAAATAACAATATTCCCTTACATAACGAAAATCCGGGATTAGAATTTTACACTTTTGATAAATCTGATGTGGATTACGAACTTATAGAAACAGAGTTTGAAATTGACACACTTGTTGAGAAGTTAAAAAACTATACTGAAATTTGCATAGATACAGAAACCAGCTCTCTAAATCCATGGGAAGCGGAACTTTTGGGAATGGCAATTTCGGTAAAAGAAAAAGAAGCATTTTATGTATTAATGCCGGAAAGTTTTGATCTAAAAATTAAGACTTTAGAAAAATTCAAACCTATATTTCAAAACAAAGACATTTTAATTATTGGTCAAAATTTAAAATACGATCTCACAGTTTTGCTCAAATACGGCATTAGACTTAAAACCAGCCTTTTCGATACCATGATTGCTCATTACCTTTTGCAACCCGAGCAAAAACACAATCTAGATACGCTCGCTCAAACTTATTTGGGCTACAAAATGGTTTCGATCGAAAGCCTTATAGGTAAAAAAGGTAAAGGTCAACGAAACATGAAAGATATTGACGTAAAAATTGTATCTGATTATGCATGCGAAGATGCAGATATAACATTACGTCTCAAAAAAATTTTCAAAAAACAAATTGAAGAAAATAACTTATACTTCCTGTTTAATCAAATTGAAATGCCTCTTGTGTATGTACTAATAGATATGGAAGCTGAAGGAGTAAAAGTTGATACTGATTATTTAAGAAATTATGCCATTCAGCTCAGAGAAGAACTACAAAAAATAGAGCAAAAAATATATTCCCTAGCGGGAATAGAATTTAACATTTCGTCCCCGAAACAACTTGGAATGATTTTATTTGAAAGATTAAAAATTATAAACAATCCTAAAAAAACAAAAACTCAACAATACAGCACCGGAGAAGAAGAACTTGTAAAACTTTCAGATAAACATCCAATTGTAAATGACATACTCGATTACAGATCGGTAAACAAATTATTAAACACTTATGTAGAGGTGTTGCCTCAGCTTGTAAATCCAAAGACCGGTAAAATACACACAAGTTTTAATCAAACAATTACATCTACCGGACGATTAAGTTCGAATAATCCAAATTTGCAAAATATTCCTATTAGAGAAGAACGAGGTCGTGAAATAAGGAAGTGTTTTGTTGCATCAGACTCTGAACATATTTTCTTTTCAGCGGATTACTCTCAGATCGAGTTAAGATTAATGGCTCATCTAAGCAACGACAAAAATATGCTCGAAGCTTTCAATAAGTACAGTCTCGATATTCACACAGCTACAGCAGCAAAAATCTTCAAGGTTGATGAAGATAAAGTAACTAAAGAAATGAGAGCTAAAGCTAAAACAGCAAACTTTGGAATAATATACGGAATTTCCGCATTTGGATTAAGCCAGCGTTTAAACATACCCGTAACTGAAGCAAAACAATTAATAGACAGCTATTTTGAATCTTTTCCCGGAGTAAAATCATATATGGATGAATGTATTCGTAAGGCAAGGGATAAAGAATACGTTGAGACAATTTTCGGAAGAAGAAGATACTTACCAGACATTAACAGCCGAAATTCCGTTGTAAGAGGTTTTGCTGAACGAAATGCTATTAATGCCCCTATTCAAGGTTCTGCTGCAGATATTATAAAACTTGCTATGGTAAAAATTGCAAACCGTTTCCGTGAAGAAAATTTAAATTCAAAAATGATTTTACAGGTACATGATGAGTTAAATTTTGATGTTTATAAACCGGAATTAGAAAAAGTAAAGGAAATAGTTGTTTTCGAAATGGAGAATGTGATTTCTTTAAAAGTACCTTTAGTGGTTGATTATGGCATAGCAGAAAACTGGCTCGATGCTCACTAATTTTTAAATAAAATTTACTTCATTAACTGCAGAAGCATTGAAAAAGCTAAAAAGCAATATTCAAATTAAACAAAAAATTTACAATATTACTTATTCATTTAATTCGTGTTTTTGTAGTTTTAAAACGAATCAAAAATTTTAAACATAACATAATAAATGATAGATGATTGTGATATTTTTCCAAAATTTAGATTTAGTTATTTCATAAGGTTTGTGATAATGAATTCATTATATGCTTGTTAGTTAAAATTTTTAATTATATTTGTTATAAAAATAAACAATACAAATGTACTATTATATACTAAAAAATATATAAGAATATTTTCATGCAAGCAAAAACTATTTAACATTGATTGCAATACGATAAAGTTAGAATCAAAAATATAAAAAATAAATGAAGTATAAAAACATAAGAGAAGAAGAACTTAAAAACAAAGTAGCACAAGATTACTTTTGGATATACGACTGCACAAAAATAATTGGTAACGTCGACTTTTGCGTTAGTATGCACCAAAGCCACAAAGAACTCTTTGAACAAGAATCGCTTCTTTGGGCAGAAGCAAAAAAAGGTTCGTCCGACATTTATAATTCTATCGTTCAACTAATATTGACCATTGGTAAAGCAAGAACTTTTGACAGCTATTTACCTCCAGCTTTTTTAGGTGCATTTGACGGTGAAAAAATCGCTTTTATCCCTTACAATGACATTCACGAAGTTTTTTACATAAACGACTTCAATTGGAATGTTACACCTTCAAACCATACAACCAGAGAATTTAAAATTATTTACGAAAAAGTACAAACAATTATTGATAACAAAGCACTGCTTTTTAATTTTTTGAAAGATGACAAGGAACTAAAGAAATTCATAAAAAGTAATTTTATTGTTGATAAATTTGGCATAACTAAAATTAAAATCGACAAAAATAATTTTGTTGCAATTTATAATAAGTGGCTTCAAATTGTCAAACCTTCCATTGCCGTAAATTGGGAAGTTGCAAAAAAATCAGGAATTATTGACGGCGACTTTTACCTTGCCGATTTGCTATCGTACGAAAACAATACTTTAAAAGAAAAACTTTTTGTTCTATTAAAACACGACCATTACGAACTCGACAGAAAAATAGATGAAGCAGGAATGTTCAGCAGTAAAAGAACCGATTTTACAGATGGGCAAGTTGCTCATACTCAATTTTGGAATAAATACGAACGACCACCCAAAGAAGAATACTGGGATTATATTATTGAACGTAGAGATTTATTGGTTCCGCAAGATATAAGAGAACGAAAAGGAAGTTTTTTTACACCGCAAATTTGGGTAGAACTTTCTCAAAAATATTTGTCCGATGTATTCGGCGAAGATTGGCAAGACGAATATTATGTTTGGGATTGTGCTGCTGGAACAGGGAATCTGCTCAACGGACTTGTCAATAAATACAACATTTATGCTTCAACACTCGATAAGCAAGATGTAGAGGTGATGCACGACCGTATAAAAAACGGAGCAAATTTGCTTGACGAGCATGTATTTCAGTTTGATTTTCTAAATGACGATTTTATCCCTAAATCTAAAGGCGGCAAACTTCCCGATAGTTTATACAATATTATTACTGATCCTGAAAAAAGACAAAAATTAGTAGTTTATATAAATCCGCCTTATGCTGAAGCTACTACAGCCCGAACAGTTGCTGGAACCGGCACCAATAAACCCAAAACTGCTACTGACAATAAAACTTACCTCAAATACAAAACTATTATAAGCAAAGCAAGTAACGAACTTTTTACCCAATTCTTAATTAGAATTTATTGTGAAATCCCTAATTGTAAAATTGCAAATTTTTCAAAGTTGAAAAATTTGCAAGCGGCTAATTTTTCAGACTTCCGAGAAGTTTTTAAACCAAAACTCGAAAAACTTTTTGTAGTTCCTGCTAATACCTTTGATAATGTAAAAGGACAATTCCCAATAGGTTTTTTCGTATGGAATGGTGATAAAAAAGAAAAATTCGAAGAAATAGAAGCCGATGTTTTTAATCATGATGGCGAATTTATCGGCACCAAAAAATTCTACGGAAACTTGCCTGAAAGTTTAAATAAGTGGATTGTGAAATACAAATTAGAAACAAATGATGAAATAGGACTATTAGTTAGTTCACCAAGTGACTTTCAGCATAATAATCAATTAACCATTCTGTCAAAGCAACAAGAAAGATACTGCTGGAAAATAGGTTTTTCTAATTTAATTCAAATAGCTATCTATTTTGCTGTCCGCCACTGTATTGAACCTACTTGGCTAAACGACCGCGACCAATTTCTCCACCCTAACGATGGCTGGGAAACAGATAAAGAATTTCAGAACGACTGTTTGGCTTTTACGCTTTTTCATGGGCAAAACCGTATATCATCAAAACACGGAACAAACCATTGGATTCCATTTACAGAAAAAGAAGTCAATGCCAGAGAAAAATTTGAAAGCAACTTTATGACAGATTTTATTAAAGGCAAACTCAAACCCCCACACAAAACATCATATACCTTATCTATTTTGTTCGAACCCGAAGTGCCTTATAATCGTTCCCCTCTTGTATTTTCAACAGAAGCCCAAGCTGTTTTTGATGCAGGACGTGAACTTTGGAAATATTACCACAGCAAACCCAATGTAAATGTAAACGCTTCGCTTTATGACATAAAAGAATATTTTCAAGGCAGAGATGAAAAAGGAAAAATGAATAACAAAAGTTCAGACGAAACCTATATGAGCTTAATTGGCGACTTGAGAGAAAAGCTCAGACAACTTGCTGACAAAATAGAACCAAAAGTTTATGATTACGGATTTTTAAAAAAGTGATAAAATTATAAAATAAGCATCATCACCAGTTTGCTTAAGGGTGTGGACAAAACTAATTATTACAATTTTATGGTCGGGTAAAAAATAATTGTTTTATAAAACATTTTAATATAAACATTCATCTAAACCTAGCAACAAACTTTCTTACTTAAAGAATGCAGATAAATAAATCTAAATAAAAACATAAAGCTTTCCAAAATTGTAATATTAAACAATTCATTCATATTTATTCCATCTTCAAAACCAAAAATTCAAATCAAAGATGAATTTAAAATTATTAACCACTATTGTCCGATAAAAATACAAATTAATCTTTTTGCTTTCTAAAAGCCTTGATTTTACTGATGTCGGTTTGCGCATTTCAAAAGCAAGCTCCTGTGTTTATTACGAACTATTGAATTTCAATTGAAGTTGAGCGTTGTATTCTTTGAGCCAGTCTTTCTCCGGATTTTCAAGGAATTTCATCAAATGAATGTAGTTGAACAAATGCAATCGGCAGAAGCTTGCAAGGTTGGAAAACGCCCATTTTCGCTTGATTTTCTTTTGTATTACGGTGAGCAGCAGATTAACGATTAGCGCACACCAGATCTGTATTTTGATGGCGTTTTCATTGTCACCAAGGAAAAATTTCAGTGGAAAGTTTTGTTTGAGTTGTTTAAACAGGAGTTCTATTTGCCAGCGCTTCTTGTAAATCAGTGCAATGTGCCCCGCATTCATGCCCAATAGGTTTGTTACAAACTCAAAGCAGCGTTTATTTTCATCATCCCAGTATGCTATTCTTCGTAATTCAATGGTTTTTAGATAGGTTCCTTTCTCTTTTATCTCAACACGGATTATTTCATCTTTGATTACGCCATTGTCAATGTAAGAAGGAATATCGTTTTCTTTCACCGATTCATAAGCAGCATTGGATTTTAAGCGTGTAACGAAGAACACACCGTTCTCCGTGAACTCATCGAAGGTTTTATAATCGTTATATCCCTTGTCGAATACAGCAATCTTACCCTTCTCCAATTGAATATGCTTTAAGAACTGTTTGTCGTGTGTTGTGGCAGCGGAGAACCGAACAAGCTTGGGAACTTTTCCTTGCAAATTGATTTGTGTATGCACTTTAATTCCACCTTTTCGCTTCCCTGTGTTTGGTTTCCTTCCAATGCAGCTCAAAATGTCTTTAAACAACGATATGGTGCTCGAATCGATGATTTCCAACTTGTTTTCCCATGCATAAGACTGTCGGCTGTCCGAGATAATCGGATGATATTCTTTCAGCAAAGAATAATAAACATCCTGGAACACCAAATGGCTTCTTCTCTTGTTGGCATCACTTAATGTACTTCTGTAAGGAATATGTTTCAACCCGAAATGTTTAAATTTCCCTTTCAAACCCAGCATTGATGCGGCTACTTCACGCATTGAGGTGCAATGAGCGAATGTCGAAAACAGCATACTTATCAGGTGATCCGAGGTGTCAAACTTCTTGACGTAATGATCTGCCATGTGTTTTCTGGCAATGGTATTGATTTTACCTAAATCAATTAAAGAAATCAGCTGTCCGAAAACAGATTGTCCGAAAAAGTACTTACTTTTAGTCATGTGATTTTGTTCTGTAAAACTAAATTACATGAAAGCGGGAGATCCTTAAAAGGAAATCCAGCTTTTCTAAAAAGTTTTATCGAACACTACTGTATAAGAATATTTTCATGCAAGCAAAAACTATATTTAACATTGATTGCAATACGATACAGTTAGAATCTAAAAATATAGAAAATAAAAATAATTATACTTTCAATGAGATCAAATTATAAAGGTTTATAGTAATTCGTTTTTTGTAATTTAGAAATTAATTTATATTTGTAAATATTTAACCACAAAAAAATTAATTATGGAAAAATTAAAAGCTATTTTCACTTCAAAACCTATTGAAGTTATTGAATCCGAAAGTTTTTTTAGAAAGAATTTTCGAAATTTGTTTTTAGGTCTGTCAATTTTATTTGCTGCTTATGGTATTTACTCTATTATTGCAATTTCAATTGATTATTTCAAAATAATTTTTGATTTCGAAGCCTTTGCAATAATCAGACACATTATTCTTTATTTCATCTGCTTAATTATTTCAGTTTTAACTTATTTATTCATTATTGGAGCCTTATACCAAAGATCAAAACTGGTATTGCAAAGTAAAGATAATTTGATTGATATTGTTCCGGGAGTATTAAGAACTCTCGGAGTTATTTTTACTGTTTTACCTTTCGCTGTTGGATTAATTGGATTTTTCTCCTCACTGTTAGCCGCAATTCCATTTTTTCCGTTAGGATC
The DNA here is from genome assembly GCA_001603595.1 of Bacteroidales bacterium Bact_19. Lineage (GTDB taxonomy): Bacteria > Bacteroidota > Bacteroidia > Bacteroidales > ML635J-15 > Bact-19. The sequence continues at coordinate 5,627 of LUZK01000091.1, read as the reverse complement.
AACAATTTCGTTTTTCTTTAAAATTCCATTTATTCAAATACCGGAAATTTTAAGCGGATTTATGGTAAGTAACTTTGAAGAATACATTAACCAATTGTTTAATCAAGGTTTTGCTTTACTGATCATAAGCATAATTATAGCTTTTTTCAATCTTGCTTTCTTGTATCTTGTTGCTGGACTTTACAAACTTGTTGTTGATTTCTTGAGAAAATAGATATTACACCCAATAAAATTTTGATTTTACGAAAAAAACTGTCAAATTTACATCCGACAGTTTTTTTATTTATGAGTAAAAATTATTCGCTTCAAAAATTCATTGAAGAATTAAAAACGGATTTTGAGCTCATCGAGATTTCAGAATACGTTAACCCCGAGTTAGAGATTACAGAGTTTGCAGATAGAATGAGTAAAATGCCAGGAGGTGGCAAAGCATTATTATTTAAAAATACTGGAACTCGTTTCCCGGTTTTGATAAATCATTACGGCAGTGATTTCCGCATACTAAAAGCACTGGGAATAAAAAGTTTTGATGAGCCTGCTTTAAGAATAGATAATTTATTTAAAAAGTTTATTAATGTCGAAAGAGGCATATTCCAAAAGTTATCAATTTTGGGAGAATTGAAAAAACTTTCGGAATGGCTTCCAAAAAAGTCTTCAGGGCGGGGATTATGTCAAGAAGTAATAATTAAAAGTCCTGATTTAAATGCTTTGCCTATTTTAAAATGTTGGCCTTATGATGGTGGCAGATTTATTACTTTGCCTTTAGTAATAAGCAGGGACCCCGATAATGGGATGTCGAATATTGGAATGTACAGAATGCAGGTGTTTGACAAGAACACAACGGGTATGCATTGGCATTTGCATAAAGGAGGAGCTGCACATTTTGAAAAATACAAAAAATCAGGAAAGCTGATGCCTGTAAGTGTGGTCCTTGGAGGCGATCCTGTTTTAACCTATTGTGCGACTGCTCCAATGCCCGAAAATTTGGATGAATTTATTCTTGCGGGATTTTTACGGAACAATCCGGTGAAACTTGTTAAATGTATCACCAATGATTTATATGTACCCGATAATGCGGATTTTGTAATTGAAGGATATATTGATCCCAAAGAAGAATTCAGGATCGAGGGACCATTTGGAGACCATACCGGATTCTATTCATTGGAAGATAAATATCCTGTTTTTAATGTTACGTGCATTACTCACCGAAATGATGCTGTATATCCGGCGACTGTGGTTGGGGTTCCTCCAATGGAAGATTACTATTTAGGGAAAGCCACAGAAAAAATATTTTTAAAACCGATTCAATTGTCAATTGTCCCTGAATTAGTTGACATGAGATTACCTTCCTACGGGGTTGCACATAATCTTGTTCTGTTAAAAGTAGAAACTCGTTACCGCGGACAAAGCATAAAGATAATGAATTCGCTTCTTGGTGCCGGACAAATGATGTTCACAAAAGTGATGTGTTGTTTTGATACTGACGTTGATATTCATAATGATACCTTGATACTTACTTATTTTGCAAATCTGAAAGACCTTAAACAAAGAATTTTCATTAGTGCTGGACCTGCAGATGTTTTAGAACATGCATCATACAGTTTTAGTTACGGAGGAAAAATTTTAATTGATTTTACGGGGTTAGAAATTCACTCAAAGTTTGATAATTTGTTTTTAAAAAATAACAACAAATTATACAGCTATGGAAAATTAGCTTTGATTAAGACACAAAAGAATTCCTTGAACTTAAAAGATTCTTACTTATTAAACAAAAGTGAATTAGAGGAATTTTCGATAATTATTGTATCAGATAATTTAGATTTTGATTTAAATGATCCGTTTTTATTATTTTGGTATATTCTTAATAATTTTGATCCGGCTTATGATTGCTTGATGGTTGATGAAAAACTTTTAATTGATTGCCGGCGAAAAAATTTCGATAGAGATGGTTTTTCTCGAAAATGGCCTAATGTTGTTTGCATGTCAGACAGTATTATAAAAAAAATAGATAAACTGTGGTACAATTATACAGGACTTGAATTCATTTCTTCGCCTTCAAAGAAGGTCAAGTTCTTAATCCCGAATGAAGGAGCGGTTGTAAAAAATGATTAACAAAAAAGCCCTCAAGTAAGGGCTTTTTTGTTGCGGAGAGGGGGGGATTCGAACCCCCGGTACCGGTTACCCAGTACGACAGTTTAGCAAACTGTTGGTTTCAGCCACTCACCCACCTCTCCTTACCAAATTGAATACAAAAATATAAAAATTTCTTAATACAAAAAATTTTCAAGTTTTTTTGTTATGATTTTTATTTACAAAAAAATAAGCCTACAAAATGCAGGCTTATCATTGTTTAAATTTTTCTTTTTATTCTTGAGGAAGTAAAGCAACTTTATAATGCTTATTGAGATTGATATATTTATTGAAAGCATCTTTCAAACTTGTAATTGTAGTACTTTCAATTATATTCTTATAATCTGCAAAATCTTTGTCGCTAATAAAATTACTTTCGCGATCCATAATCAATCTCAACCAATAGTTGTTTTCTTTTAAGTTTGTTTCTAGTTCTCGTTTTTGTTTTTCCACGGCTTTTTGCAGATCAACATCATTCAAGCCATCGTTTTGCAAATATTTGATAATATCAAAAATCTTAGCTGTAAGTTCGGCTTCGCGTTGTGGATCTGTGCTAAAGAAAATGTAAATCATATAGTTGCCGTAAGGTTCTGCAGACATTCTCGGATAAGCACCGATAGTATAAACTCCGGATTCTTTCTCTCTAATTTCTTCTAGAAAGCGAGTGGAGAGTATTTTGCAAATGGCATCAAGTTTTTGACGATTTTCCAGAGTATACTCCATTTCGCCGGAGAATATAATCATTTTAACACATTTTTGGTCTTTACCTTTATTTACTACCTTATCTACAGTAGTTTTTGGAGGTCTGATTCCTAAATCTCTGTATGTTTCATTTCTTTCAACAACCGGTAATGCTCCAAGATATTTTTCAATAAGAGGTTTATGTTTTTTCACGTCAATGTTTCCGACAAAATAGAAAGTAAAGTTATTTGGGTCAGCAAAACGTTGGTTATATATCCTTCTAATCATTCTTAAATCTGCATTATCAAAAGAACCTGCATCGAAAGGTTTTTTACGAGGATGATAATTTGCCATAAGCCATGTTATTGTATCCTGCCATGCATTTTGAGGATCAAGAGCAGCATTTTCATACATAGCTTTCTGTTTATTTATGTATGAATTGAAAGAAGACTCAACAATTCGCGGTTTTGTAAACGAGACATAAATCATTTGTAAAAGTGTTTCAAAATCAGATACAGAAGAATTTCCTCTCAAACCTTCGGATGTTTCAGCTATATAAGGAGTTAAAGCAACATTTTTTCCGGCAAGATATTTATCCAGTTCTGCTTTATCGAAGTCTCCAAGTCCGCTTTCCTGTGCAACATCTGCGGCAATGGAGGCATTAAAAACATCTTTATCTTCATATAAAGAATTTCCTCCCTTTGATTTTGCTTCAAAAAGAATTTCATCATCTTTGAAATTGGTGGATTTTACAACAACTTTAACTCCATTTTTAAGAATCCAGGTTTCATAACCCATTTCTTTATTTTTAATTATTTTTGATCCTTTTTTTGTTTTGGGTAGTTCTGCAACAAGAGGTTTGTCAACAACCTTATCAACATAAGGATCTACTTTTTCCTGACGAGTTTGGTTATAAATTTCTAAAACTTTTTGTTCGTCAGGAATTTTTACGCCTTCTTTTTCGGGAGTAATAACAACAATAACACAATTCTCATCAGGAGTTAATTTAGAAGCAAAAGCATTAACTTCTTCAAGTGTTATTAGTGGAATATATTTTTTTGCTAATTCATATTCATATTCAATACCGGGGAATGGATCATGAGGTGGAAGGAAGTTAGATTTATATTCCTGTAAAAACTCTTCAGATTTACGTTTTTCTCTTTCGTTATATTGCTTTTCATACATTTTTAAGATTGCCTTTTTTTCTCTTTCTAATTCTGTAGCAGTGAAACCATGAACCACCATTCTTTGATTTTCGCGTACAAGAGCTTTCAAAGTTTTTTCAACATCGTTATTCTGAATAATTCCCAAACTTATATACATCGATTTTGGGCCAATAAAATCTGTATAAGCAGCCATTGCCTGTGCAAAAGGTGGATTTTCGAGAAGAGTCAGTTCAGAAAGTCTTTTTGAAATCATTTGACTTACCAAAGCTGATACTAAATCTTCTTTATAATCTGCAACAGTAATTTTTTGTTTACGAGGATGTTTGTAAAAAATTTGAATCATGCTTATAGGAGCTTCTGGATCTGTTGCCACAGAAACAAGTGTTTCTTTATGGTCCGGAATTTCAGGATAAAATCTTTCTCGAGGATTTTCTCTGGCAGGAATTTGACTAAATAAATCAATAACTTTTTTCTCCATTTCCTTAGCATCAAAATCCCCAACAATTATAACTGCCATCAGATCCGGTCTGTACCAATCTCTATAGAATCTTCTCAAAGCCTCTGGATCGCAATTATCTACAATTTCCATAAGTCCAATTGGCAAACGATTAGCATATATTGAATTATGAAAGATTACTGGTAAAAACTTTCGCTGCATTCTATCCATAGCTCCCTGTCCCATTCTCCATTCTTCGTGAATTATTCCCCGTTCTGCATTTATATCTTCAGTTTCAAGGTTAAGTTGCGATGCCCAATCAAAAAGTACAAGCAAACCTTTATCAACAAATTCGGGTTTATCCATAGGAACTTTTATTCCATAAAAGGTTTCATCAAAAGATGTATATGCATTAACCTCCGGGCCAAATTTCATTCCTAAGGATTCAAGGTAGTTAATTAATTCGTTTTTTGGAAAGTTTTTACTGCCGTTAAATGCCATATGTTCGGTAAAATGAGCTAATCCCTGCTGATCATCATCTTCAAGTACTGATCCTGCATTAACACTTAAAGCAAATTCTGCTCTATTTTCAGGATTTTTATTAGAACGAATATAATATTTCATTCCATTTTTTAGTGTCCCATGTATCACTTTTTGATCATTAGCTAATTTGTCGTTAAGTTCAATACTCTGTGCGAATAAACCAGATATTAGAAAAATAAAACAAAATAAGAAAACAATCTTTTTCATACTAAATTAATTTTGAGTTTAAAAATAAAATTTTGTCAAAATTAGAAAGATAATTTAGAATTAATAAATATCTCGGATATTTTAACTTAAAAAAATGTTAATCAACAATCAAAAATTTAATTTACTAAATTAATTGTTTATGAAAATATAATTCTTCTTTTAAAGATAAATTTTGCAAGATCAAATTAACTTTTTTATATAATATTGACATTACAATCAATATGGAATCGCAGATTCATCTATATAATAATTTAGCGAAGTTTTCCAATAACGTTTTATTGGGTTTTCATATGCTATTGAAGTTTTTAAATTCAAGAAGTCCCTGTAAACAAACTCCAATCCAGTAAACTTTCGCCATACAAACTTTTGATTTATATTCTCCCGACTTAATGCATCAAAAATACCTTGCCTCGTATATACAAAGTAATCCCCGTAAAATTGCAAATATTTTGTCGAAACTCCAT
>LUZK01000090.1 GCA_001603595.1 Bacteroidales bacterium Bact_19 | reverse complement strand
CCATTACATAAGATGCTACCTGCAGTTGCACTAGCAGTTAAAGCTGTAGGTTGAGTAACATTAACAGAAGTATTAGCAGTACAACCGTTAGCATCAGTAACGGTGTAGTTATGAGTACCTGCCGAAACAGTGAAGGTCCCTGTACCAGAATAAGGAGCAGTACCGCCGCTAGCAGAAACAGTAACAGTAGTAGTGCCGCCATTACATAAGATGCTACCAGCAGTTGCACTAGCAGTTAAAGCTGTAGGTTGATTTACGGTTACCGAAGTATTAGCCGAACAACCATTAGCATCAGTAACAGTGTAGTTATGAGTACCTGCCGGAACAGTGAAAGTCCCTGTGCCTGTATAAGGAGCAGTACCGCCGCTAGCAGAAACAGTAACAGTAGTAGTGCCTCCATTACATAAGATGCTACCTGCAGTTGCAATAGCTGTAACTTGATTAACAGTTACATTCATTGTGGTTGTATTGGCACACTGTCCGGCATTAGGAGTGAATGTATAAGTAGTTGTTCCTGCAACAGCTGTATTAATAGTTGCAGGAGACCAAGTTCCTGAAATTCCATTATTTGAGGTTGTTGGTAGAGTTCCTGGTGTATCTCCAACACAATAAGGTCCTAATGCTGTAAATATTGGTGTAGCAGAAAGGTTCGTTATTGTAATATTCATTGTAACAGGATATGCACATTGTCCTGCATCAGGAGTAAAAGTATAAGTTGTTGTTCCCGGAGTAGAAGTATTAATTGTTGAAGGAGACCATGTTCCGGTTATACCATTATTAGATGTTGTAGGAAGAATGCCAGGTGTATCACCTACACAATATGGGCCAAGTGCCGTAAAAGTGGGAGTAACCCATGGATTTACAACCACAGTTGTGGTTTCAGGAGGACTACTATTACCTCCAACAGTTATTACCAAAGTATAAGTACCGGCGTTTGCTGATGTAGCATTTGGTATAATAGGATTCATTTGGTTAGATGTAAATCCGTTTGGACCTGTCCAGCTATAAGTTGCTCCTGCAACAGGATAGGTAACTATTAAATGAAGCTCATCTCCTTCGCAAATTGGTCCATTGTTAGTTACAGGTGGTGCAACAATTGCACAATTTGTAGTACCAGATCCTCCAGTTTGGGAAAAAGATATTGTCCCGGTACAATTTGCATAATTGTTAATCATTACAATATAAAACTCTCCGTTTTGTGCATTTGGAATGTCAAGATATTCAGTTGATGCTGTAGAATATGAACAGTCAACCATATTACCATAAGGCATGTCGTAAGGAGTGGTTGTACAAGAAGGTCCAGTAGAAGTTAAGTCTGCTGGGTTACAAGTAAAATTTGAGAATGGTCCCCAAGCAGCATAATCCACATCTCCACAATTACTACTTATTTCAATAGATAAAGGACCTGAATCTTGAATTTGGAGATAATACCAAATGGGATTAGGTTGAGTACAAAGACAACCATAATTTGGTCCTGCAGGAGCAGAGCCGTTATCAACGCCTGTAGGAAAATTATAATTCGTTCCTGTACAAAAAGCTATAGCCGTATTACAAAGATCACCTGGTCCCGGAGGAGGTGGAGTTCCAATACATATATCAAAATTAACATTAGCTCCAACAGTTGAACTCCATGTATAAACTCTTACATAATATGTATTTCCGGGTGTTAAACCTGTAACAGTACTAGAATTTGGATCACTGCATAAAATATTCGTTAAACTACCGCAATTGCCAGAATAAACAGCATGATATAAATCTGTGGTAGAACCTGTTACATTTAATAATTCTATACGATGACTTGAACTAGTAGCAACAAAACTATACCATACATCATCATTTGGAGTTCCGCTACAAGGAGAAATAGCTTGAGCAGATGGAGTAGCAGAGGTAATGGTTCCGGAAACAAAATCAGCGCAATTATAGTCTGAATTAACAGTTAAAGGTATGGCATTTACACATTCGTCATTTGGTGGGGGTGGTGGTGGAGTTCCAATACAGATATCAAAGCTAGTTGTAGTTTGAGTAGAACCATAAGAATAAACTCTTACATAATATGTATTTCCCGGTGTTAAACCTGTAACAGTACTAGAATTTGGATCACTGCATAAAATATTCGTTAAACTACCGCAATTGCCAGAATAAACAGCATGATATAAATCTGTGGTAGAACCTGTTACATTTAATAATTCTATATGATGACTTGAACTAGTAGCAACAAAACTATACCATACATCATCATTTGCTGTACCACTACATGGTGTTACAGGATTTCCTGAAGCAGTAGCAAATGATAAATCCCCATGAGTTGTAACCCCACAATTTAAATCTGGATTTACAGTTAATGCGGTGGCATTTATGCAATTATCATTTGATGGAACAGTTACAGGAGTACATGTTCTAGAAATAGTAAAATTCCCCGTAGTTGTATTTCCATCTCCATAATGAGCAATATAAACATAGTAATTCACTCCTGCTGTGGTTACAAACGTGTGAGTTTCGGTACCTCCAGAAAGAGCAGCGTCTCCACATGCAATATTTGTGAGACTTCCACAAGTGCCGCTTGCAATAGCCATTTCATGGTCATAACCGCTAGCAGCAGTAGATGAAATAGTTGTTTGTTGTCCATCACCTGTAAAAGTGTACCAAACTCCGTAATTCGACATTGTACAACCTGTTCCATGAGCTACATTTGTAGTGAAATTAGTAGTTCCGGCTAAATTATTTGTTCCACATGGCAAACTCGTTGCATTTGCACATAAATCATTTGGTGGGGGTGGAGGAACACAAGTAATGCTTGCTGCCCATCCTGTTGTATTTCCATTATTATTGGAAATAAATCTAAAAGTTAAACAAGTACCTGTTGATGTTATTGTTCCCGGATTATTGGAGGTATGGTAAGATCCAATTAATGGGGAAGCGGTATTAGGTCCATTATAAATTTCAAGATAATCCGAACTATTTGATGTTTGAAAAGCAGTGAATGTAATTCTTAAAGCGTCAGTAGTATCACTGCAAAAAGTCATTGTTCTATTTTCACTATTTCCATAATTTCCTGAAGGACCGCCACTATCATAAAACAATGCATTACAAGTATTAACAGTAAGTTCATTTGTCATATTATAACTTGGGGGAGGTGCTACACACGAAGTGTTTATTTGAAATCCACTATTTTGGATTGATCCATCTGATGTAAATCGAATGGTAATGCAAGAACCGGTTGAAGTAATTGCCGAAGGTAGTGTAGATCCGGAAAATGGACTTCCTGCTACCTGAGGAGATCCTGTATTTGGGCCATCATATACATATAACATGTCATAATTAGATTCTGTATTAAATGAAACGAATGTCAATCTAACGTTGTTACTGCTTCCGGAACAAATTGTAACACTATAATCTTCGTTTGCACTGTAATTACCTCCAGAACCTCCGCTATCATATATAGTAAAAGAACAGCCTGTTATAGTTGTTCCATTTACGGTATTGATGTTATAGCTTTGAGCATTAACACTATCTATTGAAATAAAAATCGAAAATAAAATTACATAAATAACTAAAAAAACTCTTTTCATAATGGAAAATTTTGAAATATCTATTTTACAAATTCTTTAGAAATAAATACATTATATTTTGCCAATAATTTTTGAACATCTTTGGGTAGTATAGGATTATAAGATTCAAGAAAAATTTCAAAATTATCATGTATGGATATTGAAGTAAATGTATTTGAATTTTTTAAAATATCATAAATTTGCATAATTAATTCTTTTTCTGAAGCATTTTCAACAAAAAAACTTACCTTGTAATTGTTATTTTCAAATTCTGATTTTATAAAAACCTTGTTGTCATAAAAATTTAAATCATTTATATTTTTATCTTTCTCGACATTAAATATTTTGTTAATAATTTTATCAATTAACTCAATTTCAAAATCATCTGAAGTGTTTAACATTATTTTATCAGAATTTTGAGAATCGTAAAATGAAAAATTATTAACTTTAAAATTTTTCAATAATTCATTTTCAAGAATTTCTTTTTCAAAATCAGTTAATGTTTTATCCAGAGTTATATAAATAATTCTGCTTCCATCATCATAAAATTTTTCAGAATCAATTCTGAAATTAGATTGTGAATATGCTGTAAAAAATGCAGCTATCGCTAATACAGTCAAGAAAAAACTTTTCATAAGTACTAAATATTATAAATATTAATTACCTCAATGCACCAAGATACAAAGATAAAAAAAAAAAAAAGATTTATTAATAATTTTATTGTTAATATTTTTTTTGCAAAAAA
>LUZK01000089.1 GCA_001603595.1 Bacteroidales bacterium Bact_19 | reverse complement strand
ATTTTTAAATTTCAGCAGTGAAAAATTTGGAAACCTTAGAAATCAAGAAATTTCAGAAGCAATATCTTTACTACTTTCTGCTTACAAAAAAAATTACTTCACTCAAAACTATGATTATTTTGATTCAATAAAAAGATTTGACATAGAAACTTTATAATTTTACCCTAAATTACGCATTATAAAATGCGAAATTTACCTATAGACTGACTTATTTGGGCGTTGAGGTTCTCGAAACGCCCTTATTTTGGCACTTCTCAGTGGCTGGGATGAACTCAGCCTTTTAACATTAGATAATTAAATTGCTAAGGTTTAATACGGATTGAATTTCTATATTTTGCATTTGATAAGAATTTCTTACGAAGTTAGATAGTTTTTTTATAAACAGACTTTTTGTTTCTTTCTCTTTATCAATGCATTACAACTAAAAATTTCTAACTTTCCGCGTTAGAAACTAGTTTCTAATGCGGAATTTGGGTTTATATACATTATTATGTTTAAATTAAACAAAAATAAAATAATATTCAACCAATTTTATTCTACAAGTATTTAATTGTAATATGTTTTAAGAGTTTATTTTCTAAAACATCAGCAATACGGGAGGTTATAGTACGTCTTATTTCAAGGTCAACAGGGACATTAGGATCCTGATGGGCTTCATTAATTTTTGTTCCGACAATAATATCAATATGATCACTTTCGAGAATAAGTTTTACAATTTGATCTGCAGGTCCTTTTCCGGGACGATAATCGGGACCAAGATTTGAAAGTATTTTCCAGACTTTATTAAGAGTTAAAATTCCTTCAGTAACAAGGTCTATACCTTCCATATAGGATATAGGTGGTAATTCATTATCGGTAAATTCCAATGAATCAACAACTTTTAGATTTAATTCTCTGGAAATTATGTTTGTTGTAGTTCCACCACAAATAATTTTTTTTCCGTCATAATTTTTAACAATCTCAGCCAGTTCTTTGTCAGAAGAAGCAGAAATTGGAGGCCCAGTTACAAGAAGTAGCTTACGCGGGAATCGAAAATAAACACTTACACAGCTTGTATCATCCTTTAGAATGTATCGGTCGTTTGCGACAGCCTTGTTAACAATTTTCTCTGAAAGTTTTACTGCAGAGATTTTGTCATCCATTTCGAGCACACTTTCAACATAAGAAATAATATTTTCTGATTCCCAACCAAAAGGAAATTTATCAGAACCCATACCGGATTGAGCCACGCCATCAGAGACAAGAACAATACGATCGAATAATTTAGGATAAAAACTGGATATCGTAAGTTTTTTACCTTGCAATTCAGAGTTTTGTAATTCTATAATTTGCCTTGAAAGATTAAGAACCTTGTTATTTCTAAAAACCATAACAGGAGGGTTATCATATTCCAGGATACTTACCTTTCCATCTATTTCGAGGTCGAGGACAGTAAAAGTAGCATAAGAAATTCGTCTTTGACTGCATACAGGAAGAGTTTTCATAATTATCTCGGCTATTTTTTCTGGGTCTCGGTGTTCGACAGTAAAATTCAGAGCCATTGTAGCAGTTAGAGTTGCCAGAACATTTGCTTTTACACCGTGTCCCATGCCGTCGGAAAGGACAACAATTATACGTCTATCTTCCTTTATTCTTTTTTTAAGGAACACATCTCCACAAATTTTTTCATCATGATGATTAAGCTGCTTTGCTTCGACTTCTATATATAAATTTTTATTCATTGCGTTTTCCTGAATCTTTTTCAAACGATTTGATTATACTATTAAGCATTCTTTCAGTTTCAGAAGCACCTTCACCAAGTAAAAATCCGATTTGTTGAACCATTTTCAAGTTCTTTTCAATCACATCATTAATTCTGGCAATAATCTCTTCTTTTCTAACTTCGGGTTGCGATAAGTTTTTAAATACAGCTCCGATTATTTTTCCTTTTTTTATTGGGAAAACCGAAAGTGTAACAAATTTATTATTTATTTCAATATCTTTATTTTCAAGGCTTTCGTTTTTATTTACCACAAAACTAAAAAAATTAAAAATTTGTGCATCGAGTAGTGATTTAATGTCGGCTCCAACAAGTCCGGGAATAATTTCATTAATTTCAGCCGCTTCGGGTCCGATCAAATCAACAAATTTTTGATTTGATTGAATAATTTTATACTTATCGTCAATAATAACAACACTTGAAGGGATTTTTTCCAAAATTGCTTTAATCATGCTTATAGCTTCTTTTGCATCTTCATGTTCTTTTCGTAGTTTGGCTTCAGATTCTTCAAGTGCTTTCTGAGTTTCAGCAAGTTTTTGATTTGTGGATGTTAATTTTTCGATAAAATCCTGACGATTTTTCAAAGTAAAAGTAACACACATTTCTGGTATTACAAGGTCTCTGGCAACATCTCTGGCAAATTCGTAACAGTTATTATAGCCGCAAGATTTACAGCCTATTTCAGAATAGTTTTCTTTATTCAAAAGTTTTAAAACCTCAATAATTTTGCTTTCAGGAGGTTCGGGTATTCTTTGATCGTTTGCATTAAAATTAGCTTCTAATTCAATATCAGAATACTTTTTAATTTCCTCTTCCCAAATTTTAGAATCTATCAGAGAACTTCGTTTATTTGTATATTTTACGATAAGACTGTGATTTGTAAGATAACTTTTACGATTGGTAGTACAGGGACCCATAGCACAGCCCTGACAATAAAAAATATTCAAATGATGTTTTATTTCAGCATAATTTGCAAAATCGTCAATATCGCGTTTAAAAGATTCTTGGCCTTCTCTTGTTACAATTAATTTTCCGGGAGTATGGTCAATTTTTGCAGCATCAAGTATCCCCCGGCTTAATGGGAACAAAGAACCTAATGAACCGATCGGAGGATCAAATTCCGAGAACTCAACCGAATTTTCATAAATATTTTTAATTTTAAAAAGCTCTCTTAGTTCTTCAAAACTTATTACCTCATTAACGAGATTTCCGTAACGTTTAATTTCTTTTTTCTGAGCCAAACAAGGACTTATGCCAACAATTTTTATTTGGTCGCCATGAAGTTTTCTAACGACCTTAGCTGTGGCTACAAGTGGTGAAACTATTGGAATCAGAGATTCAACGATGTGAGGTTGAAATTTTTCGACATAATCATAAACAGGTGGACAATTCGACCCGATATAATATTTCCCTTTAAAATTTTCGAGTATATTTTTATATTTTATGGCAACAAGGTCTGCACCAAAGCTTATTTCATTAACATAATCAAATCCTAAGGCACGAATCATTCCCACAAAATTTCTATAATCCAGAATATCGGGGAATTCAGAAGCTATTGAAGGATCAACTATTGCAATAGTTTGCTCATTTTTATCAAGAATTTCCAATACCGGATTGATTGAGGACAAATACGATATTGCACTGGGTCCGCAGTTTGTGTAACAATTTCCACAAGCTATGCACAAGTCATTATTTAGCTGTATGTCTCCGTTTTTTTTATTTATACTTATTGCTTTTGTAGGACAGGCTCTAAGACAGGCATAGCAGTAAGTACATTTATTTTTATCAATATTTATAATTTTCATATCAATCCCTATTTAGCAAAAAAGTTTCGATAATGGCAATAGCTTTAGCCGGAGTTATTTCGGTAAAAATTTGCTCGTCAACCATAATCACCGGCCCCTTACTGCATTTTCCCATGCAATGTCCTCCCTGAAGATGGACTTTTTCATCCAGGGAATTTATTCGTACATATTCTTGCAATGCCGATACAACATCTCTGTTTTTGCGACTAAAACAAGACGACCCGAGACAAATTGTTACAACAGTTTTCTTTTCCATAATTACTTTCTTCCGATGCTATAATATACAAAACCTCTTTGTCGCAATTCTTGAGGTTCGTAAATATTTCTACCATCGAAGATTACTTTATTTTTCATTTTTTCCATTTTTGGATAATTCAAAATCCTGAATTCGGTCCATTCAGTAACCAAAAACATCCCATCAGCATCATCGAGAGCAAAATATGGGTCCTCTACGTAATTGATTTTGTTTCCGAAAATGCGTTTTGCTTCGTGCATAGCAACAGGGTCATAAGCATATATTTTAGCTCCGGCATCAAGTAAATTTTTTATCAAAACCAGAGATGGAGCTTCACGCATATCATCTGTATTAGGTTTGAATGATAAACCCCAAATTGCAAACTTTTTATCTTTTAAATCACCGTTAAAGTGTTTCAAAGCTTTGCGATAAAGTGTACTTTTTTGAGTATTGTTTACATCATCAACAGCTTTCAGAATTTTCAACGAATAATTATACTCTTCGGCTGTTCTAATAAGAGCTTTCACGTCTTTTGGAAAACATGATCCGCCATAACCCATTCCGGCATAAATAAAATAAGGTCCAATTCTATGATCAGAACCAATCCCTTTGCGAACAGAATTTATGTCTGCACCAACTAATTCGCAAAAATTAGCTATATCGTTCATAAAAGATATTTTTGTTGCCAGCATTGCATTAGCAGCATATTTCGTTAATTCTGCCGAAGGAATATCCATATATATGATTGGATGACCGTTAAGGACAAATGGTTTATATAGTCGGTCCATAATTTTTTTAGCACGTTCCGAATCAGTTCCAACAACAATTCTATCGGGATGAAGGCAATCTTCTATAGCATCGCCCTCTTTAAGAAATTCAGGATTTGAAACGACATCAAATTCTATGTTGACACCTCTTTTTTGAATTTCTTCTTTGACTGCCATTCTCACTTTTTCGCTTGTTCCAATGGGTACTGTGCTTTTGGTAACAACAACCATATAATTGTTTATATGCTTACCAATTTCATGAGCAACTCCCAGCACATATTGCAAATCGGCACTGCCATCTTCGTCGGGAGGAGTACCAACAGCAATGAAGCAAGCATCTGCATCAACCAAACTTTCTTTAAGACTTGTAGTAAAACTTAATCTGCCTTTTTCAACATTTCTTTTCACCATTTCTTCGAGTCCTGGTTCCCAGATTGGCATAATCCCTTTTTTGAGTTTCTCAATTTTTGCTTCGTCAATATCCACGCAAGATGTTATAATTCCCATTTCGGAAAAACAAGTGCCTGATACTAATCCTACATAACCGGTTCCAACAATTGATATTTTCATAGTTTAATATATTAATTCGTTAACAATTTTAAAATCTTCCTGTAAATCTGTTTCTCTTAGATTATGAACATCATCATAAAGATTAACTCTTTTATGAAAATATAATTCAGATAATTCGCCTTTTTTAGGTGTGAACTCCTCAGAAAAAATCACCTGCACAAACATTTCCTGATTGTCAACCACTGCAAGACATTTTGCTTCAGCTTGATTTTGCTTTATTCTTGCTGCATAGGTGCCAGTGGGAGGTAAAAGTTTATCTTTCTCTTCAATTTCAACAAAGTAATATTTACTCAAGTTTCTGATATTCCCAAAAATAAAATACTGATGATTAAGATATGCGTTAGCTCTCATTATATGCCCTTCGGAAATAGCTTTACGAATACGGGTTGAACTCACAGCTTCGTTTTCAATATCCTGTTCAGGAATTTCTTCCACTTTAAAGTTTTTTTCGTCGGCAAGTTTATAAAGATAAGAATAATCTCCTTCCCTATTATGTCCGAAATGATGGTTAAAACCTACTATTATGATTTTTGCCCCCAATTTTTCAAGAAGAATTTTGTTTACAAAATCGTGAGAAGTAGTTTTGGAAAATTCAAGCGTAAAATTTATAATAAATAAACGATCAAGACCGGCTTCTTGCAACAGATGATTTTTTTCTCTCTGAGTATTTATAAGTTTGAGGTCTTTCGTCTTATCAGGAAAAAGGACTTTACGCGGATGGGGATGAAAAGTTATGAGGACACTTTCCCCATTAATCTCAGCAGCAAGTTGTTTTAACCGGTTAAGAATAACCATGTGCCCGATATGAACACCATCAAAAGTTCCTGTGGTAACAACAGGATTTTTTATTTGGTCGAAATCATCGAAACTATAATGTACCTTCATTATCTATACTTTCTTTAACAAAATAAGCAACTTTTTCGAGCGAAGTAATCATATCATAATTTTCGATATAAACATCCTCGGGGACTCTCAAAGTTATTGATGTGAAATTCAAAATTCCCTTTATCCCAGCATAAACTAATTGGTCGGTAATATCCTGAGCTCCGGCTGGAGAAAGAGTTAAAATTGCAATTTTAGCATCTGTTTCATTGATTATGAGGTCTAAATTATCAACATGGTAGCTTTTAATTCCGGAAATGATTCTATCAACCTTGTTTGAATCAATATCGAAAGCCGCAACAATTTCGATATTACTTCTTTTGATACTGAAATAATTGCTGATGGCTTTACCGAGATGTCCCATGCCGATAATAACAGCATTAATTTTTTTATCTCCATCAAGAATTTTGCTAATAACATCTATTAACTCCTTAATGCTGTACCCTTTTCTCTGAGTTCCTGTATAACCGATGAGCATAATATCCCTACGCACTTGTTCGGGTGTTAAATGTAATGCAGCAGCAAGTTCGTGAGAATATAGATATTCTTCTTGCTTTTCCAATTTTTCCAATAAATATCTTCGGTACTTACTTAATCTTTCTATTGTCTTTTCAGGTATCATAAAATTTATTTTTGCAAAGTTATAATTACTTTTGTTCCTAGGTTAATTTCACTTTCAAGTTTTATTTCGGCATTGTAATTCAAAAGAATTTTTTTAACTATTGATAAGCCTAATCCGCTTCCGGAAATATTTTGAGTAAATTCATTTTTTATTCTCACAAAATCATTAAAAAGTTTTTTCTGATCTTCTTTTGAGATTCCAATTCCGGTATCTTTAATCACCACTGTAATTATTTTATCTTCTTCTTTAATACAACAATCAACACTTCCACCATCTTTATTGTATTTGATTGCGTTAGAAAGTAAATTATTAAAGACTATTTCTATATCAGTTTGGTCAATTTTATAAATTACGGGATTTTCGGAGCAAAGCGAAATTTTAATTTCCTTTTGAATTGCAAGAGGTTTTACTGTTGCAATACATAATTTTAATGATTCTACTAGATCAACATCCTGTATATTTTTTGCAGTTTGACCGGATTCTACTTTTGTGAAATCGAGAAGGTCGAGAATCATGTTTTTCATTGCGTTTAGGCGGTCTAAAGATCTGTCAATTATAGGAATATAATCATTTATATTAACCCCCATTTTCTTTTCTTTAATCATTTTCAGGTATGCTTCAACTGCATTAACCGGAGCTTTAAGTTCGTGCGACAACAAAGACAAAAACTGAAAACGTATTTGTTTTCCTGCTTGATTAAGTTTTGTTGTCATTTTTTTCAAAAACAGCTGTTTGGTTATGTTTTCAACTGAAGATCTAAGTTCCTGAGGTGTAAAAGGTTTAGGGACAAAGTCAATAGCTCCGTCTTTTGTTGCTTTAACAGCAAGTTCCAGCGATGCATAGGAAGTTATCATAACTACTTTACTGTCAATTGCATTTTGATTGATAAATTCCAGCACGTTTATACCTTGTATTCCGGGGAGTTTATTATCTAAAAGCACAATATCGAATTTTTCATTTTTCAGAAAATCTATTGCTATTTCACCTGTTTCGGCTTCAACAACATTAAAACCGATAGGTTCGTCCATAAAAGGATAGTCAACTTCAAATTTTTCTAAAATGCGTTTTACGCCTGCACGGATACCGGGTTCATCATCTACGACGAGTATATTTAATTTTTCCATACTGCAAATATTTATGTTTTCAACAATTTTTTCAGTTCTTCGGCAATATTTTCGGATTGAACACCTTTTTCGAGATATAAATCAGCTTTAACCCATGAAGTACTGTTATCGAATGAATATCCTGTTTCAGAAGTTACATTAGTTGTAATTATTACCGGTACCTGAGGATATAGCTTTTTTACTTTATATGCGAGCACAAATCCGCTATCGTCATTTTCCATCATCAAATCAAAAACACAGGCATCGAATCCTCCTGCCAATATAATTTCTTCGGCTTGTTTTTGGCTCGAAGCACTCAGTGTTTCGAAACCGGCGGTTTCAAGTCTGAATTTTGTAATAAACAGATAATCAAAATCATCATCAGCTATTAAGACTACTTTTTTATTCATTGTTCTAAATTTTTATTTAATGGTAATGTTACAATAAAGCTGGTACCGGTTGGTCCTTTGGTTTTATCAGAATTTGACTCAATATCAATTCTTCCTTTGTGCATTTTAACAATACCGTAAGTTGTTGGCAAGCCTAATCCGGTTCCTTTTCCTAAAGGTTTTGTAGTAAAAAATGGAGTAAACAGTTTATCCATGTGTTCTGGAGCAATTCCCGTACCTGTATCAGATATTTTTATTTCAACTTCGTTGCTGTTGTTAGACAAAACAATAATCAAATCACCTCCGTCAGGCATTGCTTCCACAGCATTCTTAATAATATTAGTGATAGCCTGAGTCATCTGTTCCTTATCAATGTTGAAATCATGAATTGTTAAATAGTTTTTGATCTTTACATTTACATTTTCGGGAATAACGACTGATCTCACACAAGATTGTATAAACTCATGAATATCAACATTTGCAAAAGCAACTTTATTTTTACGAGCAAAATTAAGCAATCCTCCAACAATTTTTTTACAACGTTCAGCTTGTTCTCCAATAATTTTGATATCTTGATAATAAGGATTTTGTTCGTCGAATTCGTCAAGAAGGATATTTGCATACATAATTACCACACCTAATGGATTATTAAGTTCGTGAGCTATTCCAGCAGATAATTGACCAAGGTGAGCAAGTTTTTCGCTTTGCTTAAGAGCTTGCTGCATAGATTCTAATTTTGTATTTTTAAAATTCAGTTCATTAACTAAATTTTTCAGTTGCTCCAGAGTGTATGGCAAACACATATCAATTTCGGCAAGTCCTCTTAATACGGCAATTGCATGTTCTTCGCATGATTCATATCCGCAAGCATGACAATCAAGACGATCGCGTTCGTCGGTTTTTCCCATGAGAATATAAATGCTTTCAATTTCATCCTTAGTAGGCATTTTCACTCGACTATCATCGGGACTAAATTTTCTGGAAAGATTAAGAGTTTTAAATCTTTCCATATAATTTTGCCATTCTTCCCAATTAATATTTTCGAGCTTTTGCCTAACATATCTGGTAACGTATGCCTGATTTTCAAATTTTTTACCTTCAGTAAACATTCCCGGTCCCATAATACAACCGTCACAGCATAACAATTCCAAATGGTGATCGTTGATTAGACCGTTTTCAAATTCTGTAATCGCATCCTTAAAATTTACTCGTCCTTCAGCAACGATAATGTTGCCCTGAATTAAATTTTCCTGAATTTGTACAGTATTAAGCAGACCCCTGTTAACCGGGAAAATAGAACCACGACCTCCATGAGGTGGGTCAAAATCTGACGGGGTAACGGTTTCAGGAGATATTTTTTTTATGTGTAACATTCTGCGTAACTCCCGAAATGTAAGTACATTATCGGGGCTATCAGATTCATTCTTTTTAGCGATACAAGGCCCTATAAAAACCACCTTGGAATCTTGTCCATACAGTTCTTTTATAACTTTTACTATTGCCATAACCGGCGAAACTATAGGAGCAAGATTTTCTGTCAAATGAGGATGATATTTAGTGATATAACCAACAATTGCAGGACAATCACTGGAAATATATTTTTTATCGGTTTCATCTTGAATAAGTTCTTTATATCTTTCGGCGACCAAATCAGCTCCAAAAGAAACTTCTACTACTTTCTGAAATCCCAAGTTTCTAATCATACCTACAACAACTTTATAATCTTCGATTTCCTTAAATTCTGCCGGAAAAGATGGAGCTATGCATGCAATAACATTTGTTGCCGAAGCCAAAAGTTCCATGACTTCAGTTTGTTCGTTATAGAAACTTTTTGCATCTCGAGTACAAACTTTTACACAATTTCCGCAAGCGATACATCTTTCGGGAATAACATTTGCCTGCCCGTTTTGCATACTAATTGCTTTAGCAGGGCATTCCCGAATACATGTATAACAAGTTTTACACCTGTCGGAAATCGTAAATACGAGTGGAATTTTCTTATTATTATTATTTATTTCAATCATTTTTGTTTCAAATTATTATTTTTATAAGCTTTAATAAATGGATTTTTAGATGCTGTATCACTGTTATTTGTTTCGTCGTAATCAAGAATTAGTTTCTTAATTTTTTTGAACTTATCAGGATCATCATCTCGTAACTGTACGCAACCATCAATGCAGGCATTTTCGCATAAACGCAATTCAACAAACAAATACTTCCCGGAAAGGATGTCTTCCACTTTTTCTTTCAATGATGATATTCCGTGAATTGAAGCGATTTTAAATTGTTGGTTATTAAGGACAAAACTAAACTCAATAAAATTCTTATCGTTTTTTATTTCAAATAATTTTTTGGGATATGATTTCTGATTCTGGTAAAGCAGTTCGCGGATTAAAGTTTCGGAAATACCTCCTTTAGTCTCAAACAGAGGACCTGCAGAAGTGTCGCTATTAGAAGGATTGTCAGGAATTTGTTTTCTTGAATATGGAAATTCTATACCATAAGTATTAAATAATTTAAGTAATTCATTAGAGCTTATAACAATATCAATATCCGGAACACCTTTAGTTGTATTTGAAGATTGAACAGCTTCATATTTATTTGCCACACAAGGAGTAACAACTGTCATAAAAACATTTGAATCATCAGATTTCTTAAAGAATTTTGCAAGAATTTGCTGTGGAGATGGAATAGATGTAAGTAATGGGGACAATTCGGACAACTCACTTTTTACATATTTTTTTGCTGCTGGACAATCTGTTACAATCAGAGTATTATTAGATTTATCCTTAATATGATTTAAAATTTTAACCGCATTTTCATAAATAAAAATTTCATTTCCCGGCGACAAAGTAAAAACCTTATCAAATCCTATATCCTTTAAGGCTCCGACAATATTATTCCGACAATCTGTAAATTTTTTAATTCCGTAAAAATTTGAAATATCAGCAATTGTTGAATTTGAAATAACAATTACTTTTTCTTTTTCTGAATTGTTTAATTTGTCAATAAGGTTTTGCACATAACTTTTCTCAATAATTGCACCTGTTGGGCAATATTTGATACATAATCCGCAATGAATACAATTAGAATAAAATAATCCTTTCTTAAAAATTGTTTCAATTTCAATATTTTTACCTCGGTTAACAATATCAATAGCTGAAATTCCTAACATCTCTTCACATATTCTAACACACCTTCCGCAGAGAATGCATTTCGACATTTCACGTAATATTCCCGGGCTTGAACGGTCTGATTTTGATTTTTTAGGTTCTCCCGGGAACGAACGATCTGTTATATTTAAGTTTTCAGCAATTTGATGGAGTTCACAATATGATCTTTTATCGCAATATAAACAATTATCTGGGTGGTTAGAAAGAAGTAAATTTACAATTACTCTTCTGGCATTAATAACTTTGTTACTATGGGTAGAAATATTCATTCCTACTCTCACGGGAGTTGAGCAAGAAGGAACAAGCTCGTTAGTATCATTAAGTTCGACTACACACAATCTGCATGCACCGGTAGGGCTCAAACCAGGTACATTACATAATGTAGGAATATTTATTCCAATACGTCTCAAGACATCCAGAATTTTTTCATTATTGGATACTTTAATTTTTTTATTATTTATTGTAATTGTAAACTCCATAAAAATTAAATTATGTTTACTGCATTAAATTTGCAGGCTTTAAAACAATTTCCGCACTTAATACATCTTTCCTGAACAATGAAATGAGCTGTATGTAAACTTCCAATAATTGCATCTGCAGGACATCTTTTAACACATAATCCACAACCGACACAATTGTCGATGTTAATATTGTATAATTTTAAATCTCTGCAAACGCCTGCATCACATTTTTTCTCATAAATATGTTCTTCAAATTCATCACGAAAATACTTAAGTCCAGTAATTATTGTAATAGGGGCATTTTGTCCTAATCCGCAGAGAGAAGTTTCTTGCATTACCACAGCAATTTCTTCTAACTGGGTAACACCCTTAAATCTTTGCAAAGTTTCGTGTTTAGAGTTTGTAGGAGGTCGTTCGGAAATTCTTTTCAGAATATCATAGAGAACTCTTGTTCCTTCGCGACAGGGAATACATTTCCCACAACTTTCATTTACGTCAAAATCCAGAAAATATTTACACACGTCAACGATGCAATTGCTTTTATTTAAAACCACAAAACTTCCTGCACCGAACCATATATCATTAGATTTATTTTTTGAGTCGTTAAATACAAGTTTTTCATAAAACTTGTCAGGATGAATAAAACCTCCGGAAGGTCCTCCTATATGAACTGCTTTTATAGAATTTACACTTTCATCATCACAAACCGCACTAAGTACATCAGCGATACTCGTACCAAGTTCAATTTCATAAACTCCGGGATAGTCAACCTTTCCGCTTATGGTAAACAACTTAGTTCCAAAGGATTCTTTAATACCAGTTTGTTTAAAACTTTCAGCTCCGTATAATATAATAGAAGGGATATTAAAAATTGTCTCAACATTATTTACAATAGTTGGTTTCTCGAGAAATCCTTTATCAGAAGGATATGGAGGTTTTGGTTTTGGCATTCCTCTTGAACCTTCCAGTGAAGATATCAGGGCAGTTTCTTCTCCACAAACATAAGCTACAGGTCCGGTAACAATTTCTATACTCAAGTTTATTCCACTACCGAAAATATCATCTCCTGATAAACCGGCTGATTTTGTTTGCTCGATTGCTTTTTTGAGACGTTCAATTGCGAGTTTATATGTATTTCTGACGTAAATTATGGCTTTAGATGCGTTAATGGCATAAGCACCTATCAACATCCCTTCAATAAGTTTAAAGGGGTCTGTTTCAATAAGTATTCGCCCTGCAACTGAACCGGGGTCGGATTCGTCAGCATTACAAATAAAATATTTAGGATTATTATTATTTTCTAGAGCTTTTCTCCACTTTTTGCCTGTAAAAAAGCCACCGCCTCCTCTCCCCTTCAACTCGCTATTTTCGATGATAGAACAAACTTCCGAAGGGGTAAGTTTAGTCAATACCTTAGCAAATCCTTTAAATCCATTTTTTGCAAAATAATCAGTAATAGATATCGGACTGTATGTTTTAATGGGTTCTAAAATATTTCGTTTTTGAATTTTCACCTGTTTTAAAGAAAAGAAATCTGGGACCTCTGGCCATGAATTATATTTTTGATCATAGATTTGAGCAAGCAGAAACTTCGTGTCGGGCAAAAAATGATTTAAAATGCTGTCGAAAACAGAGAAAACTTCATAATAATAAAGATTTTTCAACAGAATTAATGTACGGCCGGGGATTTTCACACCAATAACAGGGTCGAAAGAACAAAGTCCAGGGCAAGAAGTTTCAACAATTTTTATGTTTATGGAATTTTCATTTATATACTTTTCGATGTAGCTAATTGTATCGTCAATCCCTGCAATTATACTGCAAGTACTCCGAAAAGCAAAAACTACTGGAATATCAAGGTTTACATCTCTATTTAATTTGTTTAATTCGAATAATTCCGTTGATTTAAAAAGATAGTTATATGTTATATCTTTTAGAGTCATTTTAATTCTTGAATTATTTTTAATAAATCTGCTTTTGTAACTTTTGTATAATATTTATCATTAACTTTAACTACTGGTGAGTTAGCACAACCTCCCAGACACGGGACTAATTCTAGAGTAATTTTGCCATCAGCAGAAGTTTCTCCGTCTTTTAAACCTGTAAGTTTAGTGAATACATTAATTAGATTTTCAGAAGAATTAATATGACAGGCAACTCCTGAACAGAGATTTACAATATATTTTCCGCTTGGTTTAAACCTAAATTGACTATAAAAAGATGCTATTCCGAAGATTTTACCGGGTTGAATTCCAATTTTTTTACTGAGTTCGTGAATAAAATCATTATCAAGATAACCGTATTTATCCTGAAATTCTTGCAGAATTCTCAACAATTCGGTTTTAGAAACCGATGTAGGCAACTTATTTAAAAATTCTTCCATTAAATCTTTTTTGCAAATATAACAAATTGTTACAAAAAAAACAATGTTATTGTAATAACAATTATTTTTTATTTTTTTTTCAAATCAAAAAATCTAATTTTGTTCTATAAAATCATAAAAATGCATCAAACTAAATATTACACAATAAAAGAGCTGGAAAATTTTACAGGAATAAATGCACATACTTTAAGAGCATGGGAAAAAAGATATTCCATCATTAAACCTATGAGGTCAGACAATAATTTTCGATTATATACATTGAACGATTTAAAATTACTTATAAAACTCAATTTTTTAACAGAATGCGGATATAAAATTAGTAAGCTGTGTCAGCTATCGCAACAAAACATTGAAAATCTCTTCAAAAACGAATTCACAAACGAAGAGAACATGAATAAAGACTTAACATCCTTATTATTAAGCATAATTGAAAAAGATGATGATGAATTTGAAGAAAAATTGCTGTCACAAGCCCAAAAATTACTTCCGACAGAACTTATTACCAACGTGCTTGAACCACTGCGTATAAGATTGCAAAAACTTTGGTTAATATCAAAAAACGAAGAACAATATTACCAAAACTTCATACTTAATAAACTTTTCATTCTAACAATCAGAATTGCCGAAATGGAAAAAAAATCCGGAAGAAAAACCAAATCAATTCTAATCTTTAATTCAGACAAAAATCAAATTCCGCTGCGACTTGCTTTTGTTTATTATATTGCACTTTCAAAAAATTACAAGTCTTATTTCTTGATCAAAACAACTCCGGTAGAACACCTCTATGAACTTAAAGGGAAAATTGAACCTGATATTGTTTTCACTGAGTTTAATGATAAAATAACTGAAAAAAAATTTTTGAAATACATAGAAGCTCTCGAAGAATGCTTTCCTACAGCAAAAAATATTGTATCCGGCTTTAAAGCAAAAAATTACTGGAAATTAATTCCAAATAAGGTTTATTATATTTTTTCAATTGATGTTTTTAAGAAAGTTCTTTAGTTGGTTAGTTAGTTGGTTAGTTAGTTGGTTAGTTAGTTAGTTGGTTAGTTAGTTGGTTGGTTAGTTAGTTGGTTAGTTGGTTAGTTGGTTAGTTAGTTGGTTAGTTAGTTGGTTAGTTAGTTAGTTAGTTAGTTGGTTAGTTAGTTGGTTAGTTAGTTAGTTAGTTAGTTGGTTAGTTAGTTAGTTGGTTAGTTAGTTAGTTGGTTAGTTAGTTAGTTGGTTAGTTAGTTAGTTAGTTAGTTGGTTAGTTAGTTAGTTGGTTAGTTGGTTAGTTAGTTAGTTAGTTAGTTGGTTAGTTAGTTAGTTAGTTAGTTAGTTGGTTGGTTAGTTAGTTAGTTGGTTAGTTAGTTAGTTAGTTGGTTGGTTAGTTAGTTGGTTAGTTAGTTAGTTAGTTGGTTAGTTAGTTAGTTAGTTAGTTAGTTAGTTGGTTGGTTAGTTAGTTAGTTGGTTAGTTAGTTAGTTAGTTGGTTGGTTAGTTAGTTGGTTAGTTAGTTAGTTAGTTGGTTAGTTAGTTAGTTGGTTAGTTAGTTAGTTGGTTGGTTAGTTAGTTAGTTAGTTGGTTAGTTAGTTGGTTTGGTTCAGGAGAAATGTTTTGATTTAAAATGTTTTATGTTAAAATAAAAGATTGTTTCATTAAATACTTTCAAACAAAATATCTTTGAACATTTTATCCAACCGTAAAAATTAAACTACATTATTAGTACTAAATTAATATTAATCAATCTGCAAAAAAAATGATATTTAAAATTTAACAAAAAAACAAATTCAATACCCGATTAATGATTCAAACCTAAATTCTGTAAATCTGTCTTCATTCTTCCAATATCTTTTTATGTGTACAAATTGTTCGTCTATTTTTGATACTCTCCGAAGTAACTTTTCATAAATTTTTTCCATTTGCACAAACTTAAACCAAACTAAATTATTATTAATCAATTTAGTTAATTCATAGTTTGTTTTAGCCGACAAAAAAGAAGAAAAAAAATTTGAATATAATTGTAAATATTTTGTTGCGACACCCCTAAATTTTAAACTAATTGTTTTGTTAAGTTCTAACGTTTTAATGTCATAATAAATTTTCTTAACTTCATTACCAAAAAAAGATTTATCATCCAAACAAAACGCTTTTTTTATTAAGTTACCTTCAATAAACTTTCTAAAATTCTCATTCCCGGAATAAATGATTTGAACGTTATGATTAAAACTTTTTTTAAGAACTCTATCTAAATCTTGTTTATCATAATTTCCGATTTTCACAGTTTTTGAATATATAAAATTATTATCCCCATAAGAGATCAAATTAGTTTTGCCGGCATTCTTTTTTAAATTTCTATTATAAGCCTTAAATTTTCTTCCCTTTTGACTAAAGTTTTTTTCAATATTCTTAAGATAAATCATTCCTTCAACCAGGCGAAATTCGTGTGAATATGTTGTAAAAAGTTTATGTCTCCAATCAAAAGCTGTTTGAGAACAAATCCCTAATTTTTCCCGTAATTCTTTTATTGTTAGTTTTCCAAACTTTGAAACTATTGAATAATATTCAAGAAACTTTGTTCTTTTGTTTAAATAATGAATTGTGGTACCGGTAGTAGGGATGAAGGTACGTTTACAATTTTTACACTTATACCGATGCAGATGTTTGTATTTCCCATGTTTAATAATGTTATAACTTTTACAATAAATACAATAGTCAACTTTTAACTCCGCAGAGATTTTTTCAAGTTTTTGGAGCTCTAAGAGGAAATAATTTGCTTGTATTAAGTTTGAATTATTCATAAAAAAATGTTAACCACAAAAATATAGAATATTAGTAAAAAACAAAACATTTTACTATCTTGTTTTATTTAATCATTAAATTATTTTAATTTTGCCAAAACATAAAATTCTTTATTATGAAACTATTAGATTCTAAAACTGTTCTTGTTACCGGTGCTGCTCGAGGTATTGGTAGAGCAATTGCTATTGAATGTGCTAAACATGGTGCTGACATCGCTTTCACAGACATTGTTGATGACGACAATTTAAGAAGTCTCGAAAAAAATCTTAATGAATTGGGTGTTAAAGCAAAAGCCTATGTATCTAACGCTGCTGATTTCAATCAGACTATGCAAACTGTTGATGAAATTGTCAGTGATTTTGGAAAAATTGATGTTTTAGTTAATAATGCTGGAATTACTCGTGACAGTCTTTTAATGAGGATGACTGAAGAACAGTGGGATTTAGTAATAAATGTTAATCTCAAATCTGTTTTTAATTACGCAAAGGCTGTTCAAAAAATAATGTTAAAGCAACGTAATGGTAGTATTATTAATATGAGTTCGGTTGTTGGTGTTTCAGGTAATGCAGGGCAAGCAAATTATTCTGCTTCCAAAGCTGGTATTATTGGGTTTACCAAATCTATTGCAAAAGAGTTAGGTCCAAGAAATATCAGATGTAATGCTATTGCACCTGGATTTATTGAAACCGAAATGACCAAAGCAATTCCGGAAGATGCTCGTAAAGAGTGGGCCGAAAAAATACCTATGCGTAGAGCAGGCCAACCTGAAGATGTTGCCAATTTGGTTATTTTCTTAGGTTCGGATTTATCTTCTTATATCTCTGGTCAGGTTATCAATGTTTGTGGGGCAATGTTAACTTAGTAAAATTTGAAACTTTATTTTCAATATCCATATTACTTTGTTTTACTTGCTGCCATTGTGGCAACTGGTTTAACTTTTTTATTGTATAAAAATGATAAATTATTTAAGGACCTTGCAAGAAATATAAAATTTTTGTTATCAGGTTTGAGGTTTCTATTCATTTTTATTATTATTCTTCTACTTTTAAATCCGATTTACAAATCAACACGAAAAAATTTTTTAAAACCTTTAATTGTAATTGCTCAAGACAATTCACAATCAATAATTTTGAATAAGGATTCAACATTTTACAAAACTGAATACCTAAAAAAAATACATAATTTAGAATCAGAACTATCAAAAGATTTTGATGTAAGGTTTATTAAATTTAATGAAAGTGTTGTTAACGATACAGTTATTGATTATTCAGGCAATATAACAAATATAAGTAATGTTTTTAAGGAGATTATTGCAGCATATTCAGGAATGAATTTAGGTGCTGTGATTTTATTGTCTGATGGCATTTTCAATGCCGGCAACAATCCCCTCTACTCTACTCTACCGGCTGTTCCTATTTACTCAGTTGCACTCGGAGACACAATTAGTCAAAAAGACTTGATTATAAAAGACGTTATAACTAATAAAATCGCCTTTTTCGGTAACAGATTCCCTGTAAGAGTTCTAATTACTGCCGATAATTGCCCTGAGAATGAAGCCACATTGACAATTAGTCGAGACAACAAAATTGTTGCAGAAACAAAATTCCAGATTCCAAGTGAAGGTCAAACTGCAACTCTTGATATAGAAATTCCGGCAGATAAAACCGGTAATAATATTTATAATGTTGAGGTTACTAAATTAAACAAAGAAATAAGTTATTTAAACAACATTTATAATTTTAACATTAAAGTAATTGACAATCGTCAAAATATTCTTTTAATCACTGAAGCACCCCATCCTGATTTAGGGGCAATTCACTTTGCTTTAAAAAACAATTCGGATTTTAATTTTGAAATTGCTTATGCTAATGAATTTAAAGAAGAGATATCAAAATATGATTTAGTTATTTTATACCAATTGCCATCAATTAAAAATAACATTACCAATATTTTGAAAGAAATACAGAAAAATAAAATTTCTGTGCTATATATTCTTGGGATAAATTCTTCTATAAACGATTTTAACAAATTAACTACCGGAGTTGAAATTTACAGTAGAACAAAGAGCTTTGAAGATGCTACAGCAACATATAACAACACATTTACATCTTTTGACCCCGGCATAGAAAGTAATTATCTAAAAAATTTGAGTCCTTTAAAAACATTTTTTGGAGATTATAAAATCGTTGACAATGTCAAAATTCTATTTTATCAAAATATAAATGGAATAAAAACTCAAAAACCTCTTTTTGCTTTTATTGACAACATTGAATATAAAACAGGAATTATTTTAGGAGAAGGGATTTGGCGTTGGAGAATGGATGATTTTAAATACAATAATTCTCATAACAATTTTATTTCCTTAATGAATAAAACAGTTCAATATCTATTAGTAAAAAAGATTGCAAACAAACTTTCTTTAGAATATAAAACTGTTTATAGCGAAAATGAATCTGTAATTATAAATGCCTTTTTCTATGATGAAACATTTGAATTAAACCCTAACCTTGACGTAAGACTGGTTCTTATAAATGATAAAAACAAAGAATTTAATCACATTTTTGTAAGACGGGACAAAAGTTACAGAGTAAATCTTGGAAGACTTCCCGCAGGTAATTATAATATTATTGCTGAAACAAAATTTGATAACAAAATATACAGCGAAAAAGGTGAATTTTTTGTAGAAAAAATTAACATAGAATACTTAAACCTTAAAGCAAATCACAAATTATTAAATTCTATTTCGGAAAAAACCGGAGGCAAAATGTATTATCCTTTAAATTTGAATCAATTAGCAAATGATATAAGGAATAATCAAAATATTGTTACGCTGGCATACGAACAAGAAAAACTGAATACCATATCTGATTTTGCATGGTTATTTTACGTAATCCTGCTTTTT
>LUZK01000088.1 GCA_001603595.1 Bacteroidales bacterium Bact_19 | reverse complement strand
AAAAAATAAATTTATTTTATTGAAGATACTCAAGATACGCACAAAGGAGAGGCTTAGATGCAGTGAGGGGCAAACTCCCTACAAATAATAAATTTGGGAGTTTGTTTTTCTTTTTATATCTTGCAGAAAAAAAAATGATT
This sequence comes from Bacteroidales bacterium Bact_19, assembly GCA_001603595.1. Taxonomy (GTDB): domain Bacteria; phylum Bacteroidota; class Bacteroidia; order Bacteroidales; family ML635J-15; genus Bact-19. The sequence goes on along the minus strand of LUZK01000088.1, from coordinate 12,852 downwards.
TGTAATAAATGTTCGACTTACAACCCTCCACAATCAAAATTTTGCTATAAATGTGGAAACAATTTAGAAGAAAATAATAAAAACTTTTACAATAATTTTGAATATAAGTGTAATTGCGGAAATATATTAAAACCTCGTGACAGATTTTGTGATAAATGTAATACATGGTATCCATATACAAAAGAGCAAGCCAATATATCTTCGGATGCAATAAAGCAGAAAAATGAAATTAGAGTTATTGCATCTGAAAGACAAATAAATGTTTCAGGAAATTCCAATAACAACTATAATAAGTCTCCAATTGACAATAACATTAAACAAAGTCACATTGATGGAAGTAAAAATTATAAAAAAACCTTAAAAAATACAAAATCTGGAATAACAAAATATTTAATAATTTCAATAGCAGTATTTCTAATCATTTCGAGTATTTTAATATTATTTTTGAATAAAGACAAGATTTTCAATAAAACACACAATACTTTACTTAAGTTTTATCCTAAAAAAGCAGCTCCGGGGTCGCTTCTTTACATTGACATTTCTGATATAACTACAAAGGAAAATTTTAATCATTTAAATGTGTTTATTAATAATGTCGAAATACCAATAGTTTCAGTTGATGAGAAAATATTTATTGGAAGAGTTCCTGAAAATGCAAGCAGTGGCGAAATCAGTTTGTTTTCAGGAGGAAAGAAAAAACTTTCGAGTAAGATTGAAATTATTAAACCTGAAAAAATCTTTATAGCTCGAGAGAAAATTAAATCTTCCAATAAATCACAAACTATTAAATTTCCCGAAGATATTCAAGTTGTAGTTCCGGCAGGTTTTGTTAAAAATGAAACTCAAATAGTTTTAAATAAAATTATCAATGCTCCTGAACCTGATATTTTGGGTTGCTATCAATTTTTCGAATATGATTTAAAAATAGGTAATTACGAACAATTGCCGGATTTTATTGAAATAAGTTTTCCTCTTAAAGCAGAACTTTTTTCGAAAGACAAAGCTTTTGAGGATCAAATATTGGCTTACAGAAGAGATGTAAATTTTGAAGATTTAACAGTTCTACCCTATCGGTATGATAGTAATGCCGAAAGAGTTTATATTTACACAGATCATTTGTCATTAGCCGGAGTAATAATAATCGGAGGCTTGGTTGTTGGCGGAGTTGTTTCTATACTCGGACCAGAGGCACTTGATAAAATTTCTTATGATGTTTACATAACTCCGCAAAAGAATTTTAGAATTCTTTACAATAAAGGAATAGAAAAAAACAGCAATTTTTTTGAAGATGGTAGCTGGGTTAGCAAATATTCTCCACAAGTTTTAAACACATATAATTCCAAATATCCGAAATATGTACAAGATGTTGGAGAGATGTTTGAAATAGCCTTAGCAAATTATCAAAAAGCAGGACTTACGGAAATGGTAAGCAAGAAAAATATTTTTGGAAATAAAACAAATTACCATATAAACATAAAATTAAATTCTTATGCATCAAAACTATCACCCGGGCCATTATATTTATCTCATACAGGATATATTCATATAGATGCACCTCTTTATTTAATTGAGTTCAGAGGCAAAAAATCTTCATGTTCTTATGTTGGACATGAATTATTTCATCGTCAGCAGGCAGAATATTACAATTTCACAAGATTTAAAAGATCAAAGGATTTTTGGTGGATAGAAGCCTGCGCTGAATATGCAGGTGATAGAATCGCATGGAAAAACAGCGTTAACAATTGGAATGGAGAAGTATTTACAAAAATGTTTAACGATATTCCTCCGGAATATCTAAGTTTTCCTATAAAAACCACCGGCAAACCAAACAAAAACTTTGCAAATGAATATGAATATAACACAGCAGTATTTGTTTATTTTCTGACAGAAGTTTGTGGTTTTAAATTCAATGAACTAATTGCAGGAGGAGCAAAAGACGAGCCCATTGAAAGTTTGAACAGTTTTCTGAAATCCAAAACTAATAATACAAACGGAATAAATCATTATTACAGACAATTTTCTATATGGAGCATATTCTCTGAAGGAAACTATGGAACAGGGTATTTTAAAAATTATAAACCGGCAAATTTTGAAAAAAATTCAGATATCAAAGAAATAGCTGAGAAAAAAACAGAAATATATCTGCCAGATACTAAAGAATTTGAAATCAGTACTGAAGGAAATGACGGTATCTTGATTGACATTTTTAAGTTCTCGGGAAACAAGAAACTGAAAGGGGATGATATAGCAAAACCTATTGAAACATTAAATCCGGGAAACACATTTATTATCAAAAATTGTAAAAGCAATGAAATTTATTACATTTTAGCCACAAATCTTTCAGGCGACAAATCCGAAGCGAAAATTAAACTTACGACAAAACATGATAAAGAAACTATTGAAATAGATACGCATACATTTCAATTTTCTGGAAATTACTCGTCAAAATTATATGCTATAAAACTTAAAAACATTGAATTTACAGTAAGTCCCGATACCATAAAAGACGGGAAAATTAATAATGAATATACTTTTAAAATCAATGCGGAAAATATTCCGCCTGAAGTTGTGAGTGTTTACATAGAGTACGATTTTGACGACAGTCAAAACAACAATTCTAAAGGTATTACATTGCCAATTAGTGTTGATAAAGACAGAAAAATTGAAACCGAAATAAAATATAAATGGAAATATCCTTTACGCAAATCAAATATTAAATTCAAATTAAAAAATGCTGTTAATGATAAAGAACTTGCAAAAGCTGAGGCATTTATTCAATTTTATACCGTTACTATCACAGGGGCAAGAATCATCAATTATGAATTAAAAGGAGGAGCAACAGAACAAACACATAAATTTGTAGCAGAAGCCACTCCTTCAGGTAATTACAATTTTGAATGGGATTTTGGAGACGGCACTCCTGTTTTAAAGATTCCCGGTAAAAATAACAAATGCCAAACCGAACACAGATATAAGAATCTTAAACCTGGACAAAAATTTAAGCCTAAAGTAAAACTATATGATGATAAAAACAACTTATTAGACGAAGATGTAATTAATATAAACATAGATTCTAAGTCAGAACCAGTAAAGCCTGACAACAAACCACAACAATCGAATAATTATTATATAGATTTTAGAATATTCGTTTATACTAATTATACTGATAGTTACCAAGATAATAATCAAAAGTGGAATAGTTCGCAATATGAATCGTTTGAAAACAACTATCATACAACTCTCGGGATGCCAATAAACAAAGGGAATTCTTTTTCAGCATATTTTACTCGAGGTAACGGATTTGAAAAAATATCCGGGAATTTTGATAATAAAAAACTTAATAGATTAAATTATGAGAGAGTAAAAAGCATTTATTCTGGAAATACTAAAATTAGAGAAGAAAGTCTGTCTTTAGAAATTCGTGATATCCCAATTGAAGAAGCAAACGAATATGGAATATCATTTTTATTGTGGGGTTGGGATTGTGATAAATTGGCCCCTGATCCACGCTTTGAACGCAGCATTGTTAAGTTAGAACAAAAGGTAAAGTTTTTTCCGTCAGGAAAAGAAATTTCTATTGCTAATCTGGATTTTAATAAATCAGAAGTTTATTCCTGTAAAAACTGGCAAGACTTGTGGGCACCTCGAAGTCATATTAGAGTTTCTATTTCTTATGGCAACTGAAACTAAAGATTTTTTCAGGATAAACAAAGTGAAATCTTATGTCAGGGTTAGTTAAAACCTAACTAAATATTTATAATTAATAAGTTATTAAATTATGTCGAAAATTGTTAAAAGTATTATTATAATTGTTGGAGTTTGAAAGATTTTTTTTGTGTTGTAATATTTACTTTGCTTTTTGCAGTCGCTCAGTAAGAAAAAAATCTTGCTGCTGACTAAAAATAGACTTATCAAAAACGTGAATAAAACTATATTATAAACTTGATGGCAAGTAGTCATTAAAAATTTTTTCTAATTCATTGTATAATCGGGTTTTAAAATCTGAATAGTGTTTTTTATCGGATGAAATTATATTTAAACATTCCTTGTTGTTATGAGGGCTTTGATTTGCAATATTTTGTTCAATAAGAGTAAATATTTCCAGAGCTGTTTGTTCATCGGCGACGACAAAAATTTCGCAAAAAGGTCTTAAATCGTTAAAATTTATAGACGACTCCCACAATGCAACAATAATATTTTTTATTTCTTTATGGTGTTTATATTCTGCGACAACGCTTTCAACTTCTTCGGCAACATTTTTTACCTTTATGTTTGAAAAAATTTTCTCAACAGCTTTTTTTGCTTTAACTGTTAGGGAGGAAAAATATAATTCCAGCAATGGTTTAATAAAAACAACATTACCAACTTCTTCGATACGATTTAAGGCATTTAAAACCACTTCTTCGTCTTTGCTGAATAATTCTTCGAGTAATTGTTTTTGTTCTTTAGTTAATTTAATATTTTCTATTTGTTTTGTCATTTTGTTTTTTTTGCAAAATTAGAATTTTATTTATAAAGTTTTTTTTCGAGGCTCAAAAATACATCCGGTAAAGTATTAACAATATCCGAAGCAGTGGTTGAGATCATTGAATATTTATTTTTACACAAGTCGCCTGAAGATGAATGAACAAAAACAGATATAACAGCAGCAACTATAGGCTCATATTTTTGAGCTAAAAGGGCAGCAATAATACCGGTAAGAACATCTCCACTTCCACCTGTGGCCATACCAGGATTTCCTTTTACATTAATGTAAATTTTTCCATCAATATCCGAAATAAAAGTATGACCTGTTTTATAAACAATTAGTATTTTATTTTTATGAGAAAAATCACTCATAAAGTTAATAATTTCGAGCGTATTATTAAATTTTCCAAATAATCTTTCAAACTCCTTGGGATGAGGAGTTAAAATAGTTCCTTCAGGAAGCAGACTTTGAAAATTTTCAATTTTTGCGAGGCAATTTAATCCGTCGGCATCGATTACAGAAGGGACTTTTATCCCTTTAAATAAATTTTTTATTGAAGAAACAGTAATATCTTTAGTGCCTATACCAGGACCAATTCCTATTGATGAATAAGCATTAGAAAACTTTACGTGCGAAATTACATTTTCGTAATTGTCTATAGAGCACATAGCTTCGGGAACAGAAATCTGAATAATATCCAATAATTTTTGAGGAATATGAACACTTACCAACCCAGTCCCAGATTTTATTGCAGACTTAGCTGCCAAAACAGCAGCCCCGGCTTTACCGTATGAACCTGCAACAATTAAAGTATGACCATAACTTCCTTTATGATCGAAGCGTTTTCTTTTTTTTAGATGTTGTAATACATAATCTTCTGTTACAATTTTATATTTTGTAGGGGTATCATCCTTGGCTTGATTACTTAAACCAATATCAACTATATGAATATTTCCAAAGTAATTAAAATTTTCAGGAAGTAAAGCAGAAAGAACCGGAGAATCAATGCAAATTGTGTGTTCAGCTTTTATTGCAACAGTATGTTCATCTGCTGACATTTCACTGAAAAATCCACTCGGAATATCAAAAGAAATAATTATTTTATTACTGTTGTTAAGTATTTTAATTAATTCTTCATATTTACCAGATATTTCTCGATTAAGTCCGGTACCAAAAAGAGCATCAATAATTACAGTGTTTTTGGAAAAATTAAAATTTAAAGGTTCTCGAATTTCGACAATATTATTTGGATGTTTTTCTTTCAAAATCTTTAAATTAAGTTCACAATCCTTACTTAGATAATCTGAAAATCTGCATAAAACGGCCTTAACATTATTAAATTCTTTTTTTTCGATTAACAACCTGGTAAAAGCCAAACCATCTCCCCCATTATTTCCTTGACCACAAAATACTACAAATTCTTTGTGAGTGTAATCAGGAATTATTTCAATAGTCTTTAATAATAGTGCATTTGCAGCTCTTTCCATAAGTTCAATTGAATTTACAGGTTCATTTAATATTGTAAATTGATCAATAAATCTTTTTTGTTCAGCGTTAAAAACTTTCATATTAAAAAATTTTTAAAAATCAAAATAAACGATTTTTTATTTGCAAATAAAAAAAGATTTTTAATTTTGTCAACGACAAAATGAATATTAACCAAAAATTGAAATAATATGTTTAAAGGACAACCAAAAGGATTGATTGCTGCAGCCTTAGCTAATATGGGTGAGCGTTTTGGGTTTTATACCATGATGGCTATATTGACATTATTTTTAATGTCAAAGTTTAATCTCACGGGTTCTGAAGCCGGAACATTGTATTCCATTTTTTATGGTGCTATATACATTTTAGCCCTTGTGGGAGGTATAATAGCTGACCAATTAAGAAATTATAAAGGCATTATCATAGCCGGGTTGGTAACAATGACTCTTGGCTATTTATTATTGGCAATGCCAGCGTTGATTACAACAAAATATATTGCATTGGGTGCATTACTGATTATTGCATTTGGAAACGGACTCTTTAAAGGCAACCTTCAAGCTGTTGTAGGTCAGATGTATGACAATGATCAATATAGAAAAAAAAGAGATTCAGGATTCCAAATTTTTTATATGTTTATTAATTTAGGTGCCATGTTTGCTCCATTTATGGCAACATGGATCAGAAACACTTTTGTAAAGTTACAAGGATTTGCATATAATGCTGAATTACCGGGCTTATGTCATCAGTTCATAGATGGAAAAATGGAGCAAGAAGTTATAAACGGACGTTTTTCAGAATTAGCAGCCCAAGTTTCAGGTGGTTCTCTGCCCGTAGATTTGGCAGAATTTGCACATAAATATTTAGATGCATTTAATACCGGATTTCACTATGCCTTTTTAAGTTCAGTTGGTGCAATGTTAATTTCTTTAGCAATTTTCTTATCAACTAAAAAGAGATTGCCAAACCCAGCAGGGAGTAAATCAGACAAAACCCAAATTTCCAAAGAAGAGATCAAAATGGATGCAAAAGAAATTAAGCAAAGAATATATGCTTTATTCGCTGTATTTGGTATTGTTATCTTCTTTTGGTTTTCTTTCCATCAAAATGGACTTACACTTACTATGTTCGCCAAGGACTATACAAGACTTGGTGGAATTTTTGCTTCCGCAGAAATCTTTCAATCTATTAATCCAATTTTAGTTGTTGGACTTACACCATTAATAATTATTCTATTTAACTTTTTATCAAAACGAGAAAAAGAGCCATCAACACCGCGAAAAATTGCTATTGGTATGGGAATAGCTGCCTTGGCTTTTATTGTAATGGCTATTGGTTCATTAGGATTACCAAAATATTCTGAAATTGTTAAACAAGGAGGACTTGACGATGCACTTAAAGTTACACCATGGCTTCTGTTCTTTGTTTACTTTATTCTCACCGTTGCTGAATTGTTTATATCTCCACTAGGATTATCTTTTGTTTCAAAAGTTGCTCCTCCACACATGCAAGGTTTAATGCAAGGTGGGTGGTTAACAGCAACTGCTGTTGGAAACTTTTCTCTCTTCCTTGGTGCTATGATGTACGAAAATATTTCTATTTCATTAACATGGTCAGTTTTCGTAATAGTATGTTTAATTTCTATGGGGATAATGCTTGGTATGGTAAAATGGCTTGAAAAAGTTGCTAAATAACATTTTTAAAGTAATTCTTAAAAAGCTTACAAAAATTTTGTGAGCTTTTTTATTTTTTTAATTTAGCCTAAAATTTTCAAACATTTTAAACTTTAAAGCTATGAAAAAATTCCACTTAACATTTTTAACTTTAGTAATAATACTAAGCTATGGACAAAATCTTCTAGGACAGCAAACATGCATAGATTCTCACGTGATTAACTCATTACCATTTTCAGCAACAGGACTAACAACAGTGGGAACAGGTAATGATTATGGTCCATCAGATGCCTGCGGTTCGCCTGCAATGGAAAATGAAGATTATGTTTTTAGTTATACTCCTTTAAACAACATGCAAATTAATGTTGCATTAAAAAATACTCAAATTATTAATGGAGGATTTTTAAACTTTGCAGATATAGGGTTATTTATATTAGATGCGTGTCCGGATGACCCAACAGCTAATTGTGTAGCCAATAACGTAGCGACTTCAAATCCTTCTATAGCAAATATTGATTTAGTAGGAGGAACTACATATTATATTATCGTATCAACAGCTAATAATCTTTTAGGGAGTTCTACCAATGTTAATTTCGATATAGAAATTTTAAAAAATAATGATATTGATTTGGCAGTATCTAATATTATAATAGAACCTTCATCATGTAATTTAACTGAATCACCAATTAGTGTAGAAATTAGTAACTTGGGGATTCAAGACGTTAATTCATTTGAAATTAGTTATACAATCAACGGAGGTTTGCCGGTTTCACAAATTTTTGATGAATTTTTACCTTCAGGAGAATCATCAGTTTTCGATTTTACAACTAATATTGAATTTCCCTCTGTTGGAAATTATGAGATTACTGTTGAAGTTAATATAATAGATGATGAAAATACCGATAATAATACTTTAACTACAAACCGCACAAAATTTCCAATCTACGACACCCCACCCTATGTAGAAGATTTTTCTGCAGACAATGGATACTGGTATGCAGGTGGAACAGCATCTTCCTGGGTTTATGGCATTCCTGCAGGTACTATAATAAATAATCCGGGAGTTTACGGTACACAATGCTGGGTTACCAATTTATCAGGTAATGCAAATATGAATGAAAACTCTTATATTCAAAGTCCTTGTTATGATGTTTCTTCGTTTTATCTGCCAACAATTAGTATTGGAGTTTGGACAAACTTTGCTATATCTGGGAATTCAGCAAAACTTTTAGCCTCAATTGACGGAGGAGAAAATTTTGACATTGAGCTTTATCAATGGACATCTTCAACAGGTAATTGGATAATTTACACTATACCTGCAGCACAACTTACAGGCGCTAATCAGGTTATTTTCAGATTAAACTATATAGGTGGAATGGTTAATGGTGAAGGTATTGCACTAAATTATTTTGAAGTTAAGGAAGCGACTTTGTATGATTTAGGTATTACAAATATTTTAAAACCTTTCACTTCATGCAATATGTCTTCAACCGAAACAGTAACGGTTGAGATTACCAATTTTGGTGCAATGCCACAATCAAACTTCCCAGTAGAATATTCAATAGACGGAGTTAACTTTGTCCAAGAAATCATAAATGTATCAATTGAACCGGGCGAATCAATTATTTACACTTTTTCTCAAACTATAGACCTAAGTACCCCCGGAACATATGAAATAATAGCAAAAACAGTTTTAAACGTTGATGAAGACAATTCAAATGACGAAATAACAAAAAATATAATTTCTCAACAAAGTATTATTATTACTGATACCTACGAAGAATCATTTGAAAACGGGAATGCGGGTTGGTATGCTTATGGAACTAATTCAACTCTTGAACTTGGTACTCCAAATGGGACAACAATAGTAAATGCTGCCGATGGAACAAATGCATGGGTTACAAATCTTACAGGATTATCAAATATAATGGAGTTATCTTATCTTGAGTCACCATGTTTTGATTTTTCAGATATGGTTAATCCTGTTTTTAAAGCATCTATAATATATAACACTAATATGTTCGTAAATGATTTTTATTTGGAGTATTCACTTAATGGAGAAACCTGGGACACGGTTTATGCAGGAGATGCTTCAAATAACTGGTATGGTACCGGAATGATTGGATATGGGACATGGGGTGGTGATTCTCAAGGATGGATAAACGTAAAAACTAATCTCCCTAACCTTGGAGGAGAATCCTACGTAAAATTCAGATTTGTTTATAACACCGGTTTATTAACTATGCTACCACCAGAAGGTGTGGGAATAGACATGATAATAATTTATGATTGTGATGTATTCCCTGTTGCAGAATTTACTTATACAGTTAACGGAAACACTGTTGAATTCCAAAACAATTCACAAAATGCCGATTCATATCTATGGAATTTTGGTGATAATCAATTCCTACCCTCAACTTCGACTGATCCCAACCCTGTTTTCACATATAACCTTCCAGGAAATTACTATGTAACACTAACAGCAACAAATGATTGCAGCAGCTCTACTTACGGAACTTTCATTGATATATCAACAGGTAATGATATATACACAATTTCAGGGATAAATATATTTCCAAATCCTGCAAGCGATAATATTCTAATTGAAGGGCTCAAAACAAATCAAATAACTATTATTGACATAAACGGTAAAACTGTTATGAATCAAATAATTACTTCGCAAACAGTTACTTTAAATGTTGAAGATTTGAGTTCAGGTACTTATTTTATTAAAACATTTGTTGATAACAATCCTATAACTATTAAATTTATTAAAGAATAATTTTCATAATAAAAAAGCCTCCCGTAATGGGAGGCTTTTTTATTTTATATCTTTAATATAAATCTTGTCATTTAGATCGAATTCACGAAGTGCATTTATTAAAATTAAATATTCATATTTGGATAATTCATCAATTGAAATTTCTTTTTCAAAAATTACTCCATTATCAAGCAAGTATTTACGATATGTACCTTTAAGAAGAGGGTTTCGTGGTGTTACAAATCTCACACCATCATAAAGTACAACATTCGCAATAGAAGTATCGGTAATAAGGCCTTTTTTACAAATTAGAATATCATCACAATTTCCACGTAAATCGAACAGTTCATTCAATCTGTTTCTATCTGAATATTTTAAGCAATACATAATTTGATCATCAAAAATTATTTTTAAAGAATCAATATTCCTTTTGATGTAGGGGCTTAAGTTCAATTCATATCTTTCATAGCTATAATTAAAACGACATCGCAAAATTTCGCTGTTGTCATATAAAGGCAATTGAAGTTTTTTAAGAACTATATTATTATTAGATTTTCCATAAAATAGTTTAATTGAATATTCAATCCTTTCCTGATGATATTCCAGATTATTTATTTTTCCTGAAATAATCTTAAATGTTTCAAACAATGGGAACATAAATTTTTTTTATCATTTCGTTATACTCGTCTTGAGGATAGCTTAAAGCAGTTATTCCACCTCCGCTTTTAAAATAAAGTTTACCGTTTTCACTTTCGATAAACCGTATTGAAACAGCAGTATCAAGAGTTTTTCCATCAAAGTATCCAAAAATTCCTGTATAGAAACCTCTATTATAATTCTCAGCCATCTTTATTAATTCTACAGTTCGCTTTTTAGGAGCTCCTGTAACCGAACCTGCCGGCAAAATTTTGATTAAAAGTTCTCCTATTTTATTACGGAATTCAGGTTTAATTGTTCCTTTAATTAAAGAACTAACTTGCAATATATCTCCGAAAATAGTATTTATCTTATCAATATATCGAAATCGTTCAACAGAAACATTGGTTGCCACAATATTTAAATCATTCCTCAACAAATCAACAATAGTATTATGTTCGAAAAGTTCTTTCTGATTTTCGAGAATTAGTTTTTCCGCATTCGGAATGTTGGCATCTATTGTTCCTTTCATCGGAGAAGTTTCTATAAATACATCATAAATTTTGACAAACCTTTCGGGAGAAAAAATAACAAACTTATCCTTAAACAATAATTTAAAAGGAGCCATGCTGAGTGCAAATATTTCTTTGAGATTGTAATCTGTTTCGAGTTGAGTTTGATATGTGTAATTAATTAAATAAGTATCACCACGTTGCAAAGCTTGACTGCAAATCTCGTAACCTTTTAAATATTCATCAAATAATGGTGTTTTAAAATTAAATTTCTTTTTAGTAGCTAAAACAATATTTTCTGTAAAGTTTGTTTTTCCGTTGAAATTAAAATAAACAGCATTTGCAGCAGCTTCTTGAGGTGAAAAAACATAAAATTCCGAACAATCGAAATCAATAAAAAAAATAAATTCTTTACCTGAATTAAATCTTTCTGACAATATTTTACTTATTTCGCAACTAAAGTTCATAGTATATGATAAAAATATTTTTGCTCGACAATCACGATAGTTTCACTTACAACTTAGCATCAATGTTTAATTCATACAAAAATATTAAACTCGAAATTTATAATCCTGAAAATACAAATATTGCAAAAATAAATAATTTTGATAAAATAATTTTTTCTCCAGGACCTGGTTTGCCCAACGAATTCCCAATAATGCAGGAAATACTTGAAAATTATAAAACAAAAAAACACTTTTTAGGAGTTTGCTTGGGACATCAAAGTATTGGAGAATTTTTCGGAGCTAAACTTAAAAATTATAATGAAGTTAAGCACGGTAGAATGCAAAAACTAAAAATATTAAAATCTAACAGTTTACTATTAAAAAATATTCCAGACAATTCTTTAATAGGTGTTTATCATTCATGGTATATCGACGAAATTAATTTTCCAGAAGAATTTTGTATTACAGGGACAAATGAAGACGGAATTATAATGTCGATTGAACATAATTTTTACAACATTCAATCAGTGCAATTTCATCCAGAATCTTTTATTACAAAATTTGGATATAAAATTATTGATAATTGGGTGAATAATAAGTAAATTAACTTTTCCCCTGTTTAGTATTTTCAGTACGGTATATTATTTATTGAAATATAATAATTATAAGTTGTTTTCCATTTTCTTTTGGTTGGAGCAGAATACACTGCTGTAGTTTGTTGTGTAATGAAATTTCTGTAGATATTCTCCATATCGGTAAATATCCGCCAGACAAACCTAAGATTCAAACTGTATTTTCCTAGTGGATCAAATCGTCGAAACAATGAAAATAAATAAAAATTATTATACTGCTGTAAATATTTTGTCGAAACCCC
>LUZK01000087.1 GCA_001603595.1 Bacteroidales bacterium Bact_19 | reverse complement strand
AATTTGCAGATGCTTATGGATCTTCAGCACAAAAATTAAATCAACAAGCTGAAAAATTAGCTCAAACCTATGAGCAAAATGCAAATATTGTTGGTAACTCAAGCGAAACATTGGCTAATACATATAACAAACTTATTGAATCAATGAGTCGTGAGCTTGAAATTTCAGCTACCAGCGGCAAATCATACAACGAACAATTATCTATTCTTAATAAAAATCTTCAAGCACTGAATGCTGTTTATGAACTTCAATTACAAGGCACAAATGCACAAATCGAAGCTACTAAAACACTGTACAGTGGTCTTGATGAAATTCTTGCAAACATGAAACAATCTGCTGAAGAAACTAAACGTTATCGTGAAGAAATCAGCAAATTAAGCCACAACTTGGCAGCTATGAATACAATTTATGGCAACATGTTAGCAGCAATGAATTTCAAACAGAGCTAAAATTTTTTAAGAGTAGTTAATTAATGTTTAATAAAAAAATATTATAATATGGCCGGAGGTAATTGCCCGGAGACCCCGAGGCAGAAAATGATTGGAATGATGTATCTTTTCTATACTGCTCTTTTGGCACTCAACGTGTCATCAGAGATAGTAACGGCTTTTGTAAAAATTGATGATAGCATCAAAAAAACCACAGTCAATTTTGCCGTTAAAACTCGTAGTTTATATGGCATAATTGATGCAAAAGCAGCTGAACAACCCGGAAAGTATTCTGAGCTGGCTAAACAAGCACATGAAATTGAAGCCATTACCAATAAATTCTATAATGATATAGATAGGCTTAAATTAATGATTATTAGAGAAAGTCAAGGTCCGGAAGCAACTTTTGAAACTGAAATCAAGAAAAAAGATGACTTGCATGCTGCTACTATAATTATGGTTGGAGAAGGTGGTCCTAAAATGGGCGACAGTCTCAGAAGCTGGCTAGAAAATTACAGAAAATTATTGCTTGATCAAATTATTCAAGATACATCATTAACTGTTTATAAAAATATTGACAAAAATCTTGAAATTGTTGACCAATTAGATAATAAAGATCAACCTTTCAAATGGGAAGAAACTTTATGTCGTGGAATGCCTATGATTGGTACTCTTGCAATGCTTTCCAAAATTCAAGCAGATATCAGAAATTCCGAAGCCGATGTTCTGGAATTTATGATTGCTAAACTCGAAGGTCTTGATATTAGAATCACTTCTCTTGAAGGACTTGTTAGCTCTCCAAGAAGTTTTATAATCAGAGGCGGAAAGTACAAATCTTATGTTTTCCTTGGTGCTCGAGATACCACAATGAGACCAACTGTTTATTTAACTTATCAATCTCCATTTTATGATTCTGTTGTTGTAAATGGTGAAGTTCAATTTAAATTAAGACAAGGAATAACCTACGATACTTTACCTTTAGATGAAAGGGGAAAAGGTATTCATGAACGCGATTGCGGCTCGATTGGTGATTTTACTTATGGCGGGTTAATCCACTACAAATCAAATCGTGGTGATATGTGGTTACCATTTACCTCCTCATATCAAGTAGGGGAAGCAGGATTTACTGTATCCGCAACTAAATGTAACGTATTTTATCGTGGGTTAGATAATCCTGTTGAAGTTGCTGTTTCTGGTTATCCAAAAGAAAATGTTCAAGTTAGCATAACTCCCGGTGCAACTATTAGACCAGCTCAAGGTGGCGGATATATAGTTCAAGTACCTCAATCTTATACAGCTAAAGAAGTAACTATAAATGTATCTGTTAAAACAGATGAGGGTGGAAAAAATCTTGGTCAAAAGAAATTTAACGTTCTCAACGTTCCGCCTCCAACAATTTTAGTTGCCGGTGCTTATCGTGACGGTGCAACTCTCCCCAAAGCAGCACTTCAAAGAAATCCGTTCCTTGATGCAAAACTCGAAAGCGACTTCTTCCCATTCGAAGGTGTTAAATATGAGGTTGCTCAATATGATTTCTTTTACACTGTTAGAGGTGTAACAAATAAAGTAACTGTTACTGGAGGACAATTCAACCAAGCTGTATTAGGAGAAATAGGGAAAATGGCTTCAGGATCTCAGGTAAGTTTTTCGAATATTTACTATAATGGTCCTTCCGGTAGAAGACAAACCAATGGTGTAACAGTAATTTTACAATAATCATTAATTGTTTAGAATATGAAAGTTTTCGTAAAGTTTTTTCCGGTTTTAGCACTTGTTTTACTGATGCAACCAGTTGTTGCACAAGTATTAGATGGTGCTTTTATGAGAGAACATACTGTCGAGCGAAAATTCATCCCTTATCAGAATATTAGGGAAGCCGACGCTATGTATTCTAAAAAAATACTCCGTATTGTTGAACTCCGGGAAAAACACAATCATCCATTGTATTTCCCTATTGTAAGAATGACATATCCTGCCGGTCCAGGGGCACAACCCCAAAGAAGCAGAGTTAATCTTCTTTATTTAATTTATAATATTGGTATTCTTGGAGAAACTTATGATCTTACAACCGGAGAATTAATTGATACAGTAAGAGGTCCTAGATATCCCGTGTTTAAGTTAAATCCTACTGATATAACCAATTGGCACAGAATACCAATAGACGAAGATGATCCTATTAGAGAAGATTTATTGGCATATTTTACAACTATCAGGGAACAGGATATTGATGGAAATTTCATTGACCAAACAATTCCTGCAAAACTTGATGATACAAGACCAATGGATCAGCTCTGGATTTGGGAAGAATGGGTGTTTGATAAACAAAGATCTGTAATGGATGTTAGAATAATTGCAATGTCTCCTGATGGATGGGTTGGAGAACAAAGGATTTGGCCTTTTTGGATTTATTTTCCACATTACAGACCATTGTTCGCAAGATATGAAACTTTCAATTCTCAAAACGATGCAGAACATCGTACTTTTGATGACATTTTCTTCAAAAGAAAATTTAAAAGTTATATCATTGCAGAATCTAATAATTATGACAACCGTTTGATTACGGATTATTTGCTTGGTATTGATGCTATTCGAGAAGGGGAAAGAATCCAAGACAGATTATTCAAATTCGAACACGATCAATGGGAATATTAATTCAAATACAATCAAATAAAAAAGGGAGCAAATAGCTCCCTTTTTTATTTGATCTTATCCCCAAATTTAAGTTTTGCTTCATTAAATAATTCTGCGATTTCTTGTTCATTTTCTCGTTTACAAATCAACAAAGCATCTTCTGTATCAACAACGATTAAATCATTAATATCCTGAACGATATATATTTTGTTTGAGGAAGTTGAATGAAGGTAATTACCGGTAGATTTGGTAATAATAATTTGATTTACTGTACAAACATTATTATCAATATCTTTTTCTCCAAGTGAATAAAGTGAATTCCATGTTCCTAAATCAGACCATCCAAAATCTGTCTCTAAAACAAATACCATCTCGGATTTCTCCATCACGCCATAATCAATACTAATACCTTTTGCATCCGAATATACTCTGTTCATAATAACTTCCTCTTCAGCAGTGTTGAGATAATTTACATTTTCAGCAAACAAATTATATAATTCGGGCAAATACTTCTGAATCTCCTCAATAATAACTTTATTTTTCCAAATAAAAATCCCTGAGTTCCAAAGAAATTCTCCACTTTGTAAAAAAACCTTGGCAAGCTCAAGATGTGGTTTTTCTGTAAAAGCTTTTGCTTTTATTATTTTTTCGTTGCTCTCCTTAGCACTAACCTGAATATAACCATAAGTAGTTGCAGGTCTGTCGGGTTGTATGCCTAATGTTAGCAATACATTATTTGCAGCCGTATACTTTAAACCTTCTTTAATATTTTCTTCAAACTTTCTGTTATCCAAAATCAAATGGTCGGCCGGAGTAACAACAACATTTGCCCAAGGGTCTTTTGCAGCTATTTTAAGACTTGCATATAAAATACACGGAGCAGTATTTCTCCTCATTGGTTCGGCTATGATGTTTTGAGGATTAAGTTGAGGTAATTGCTCCTTTACCAAATCCACATGGTCTTTGTTTGTTACCACAAATATATTTTCATTTGGAATAATATTGGAAAAACGATCATAAGTTTGTTGAATAAGTGTTTTCCCGGTTCCAAAAAAATCTAAAAATTGTTTTGGTTTTGAAACTTTACTTACAGGCCAAAATCTACTGCCAACGCCCCCGGCCATAATAACCAAATAATTTTGTTTGTTCATAACTTTAGTTTTTATTTTCAACAAATATCAATTATTTTTTTTTTATTACAAATCAGTTAGTAATTTTGTTAATTACTTGACAAATATATGGTAATAATTGCAAATATAGGGAAGTATTTCTTTTTAATGATACAAGTTTTTTCAAGACCTGTTAATAAGAAAATATTTTTCAAAAGGTTTTTACAAGAGATCGAACAAATAGGATTAAATTCTATCTGGATTGTAGCAATAGTTTCCATTTTTATGGGAGCAGTTCTAACATTACAAGTAGCAATTAATTTTGAAAATCCTTTAATCCCAAGATATTTAATAGGATTAAGTGCAAGAGATACAATGATTCTTGAATTTTCCAGTACAATTATTTGTTTGATTCTAGCAGGAAAAGTTGGTTCAAATATTGCCTCAGAAATCGGCACAATGAAAATCACCGAACAAATTGATGCTTTAGAGATTATGGGGGTTAATCCTGCCAATTATTTAATATTGCCCAAAATTCTTGCTGCACTTTTTACTTTTCCATTTTTAAATCTTATGAGTATAATTTTGGGAATAGTAGGAGGCTTATTAATAGCTGTTTTTACCGATGTAGTAAGTGTATTTAACTATATTTATGGGTTAAGATATTTGTTTGTTCCTTTTTATGTAACCTATTCTTTAATAAAAATTTGCTTTTTTGCCGTTATTATTACTTCAATCAGTTCATTTTACGGATACTATACCGAAGGTGGAGCACTTGAAGTAGGCAAATCAAGTACTAAAGCTGTGGTTTACAGTATTATTATGATACTATTATTCAATTTGATACTTACTCAATTGCTGTTAACATGATTGAAGTTGTTAATGTAAATAAATTATTTGGTGATAATCACGTCCTGAAAGATATTAGCACTTCCTTTGAACCGGGCAAAGTGAGTATGATTATTGGAAGAAGCGGTTCAGGAAAAACAGTATTATTAAAATGCATCATTGGATTATTAATTCCTGATTCAGGAGAAATTTACTTTGACAAAAGAGAATTTACAAAATCAAATATTAAATTTAAAACACAAATCAGGCAAGAACTTGGAATGGTATTTCAAGGAGGGGCATTGTTTACTTCCTCAACAGTAGAAGAAAATGTGAGATTTCCACTTGATCTGTTTACAAATTGGTCAAAATCCGAAAAGCAAAAACGAGTAGATTTTTGTTTAGAAAGGGTCGGAATAAAAAATGCCAATAAACTATATCCTACCGAGATTAGTGGCGGGATGCAAAAACGAGTTGCAATAGCCAGAGCTATAGTTTTAAACCCTAAATATCTTTGTTGCGACGAACCAAATTCCGGGCTCGACCCTCAAACAGCAATTCTTATTGACCGGTTGATAAGCGAAATAACTAAAGAGTATAATATCACTACTATAGTTAACACTCACGATATGAATTCCGTAATGGAAATTGCCGACAGCATAAACTTTATTTTTCAAGGTAACAATTGGTGGCAAGGAACCAAAGACGATATTTTTAATACAGACAATAAAGAGCTGAACGACTTCGTTTTTGCTTCGGAATTATGTAAAAAGATAAAAAAAGAAACAACATGAAGAACTTGAAATATTTAATATTTTTATCTTTAGCAGCCTGTTTAATTTCATGTGGTAAAACTAAGCCATCGGAACACACCGGCGAAAATATTATTCCTCCAGATAAAATGGAAAAAATCATTTATGATGTACATATTGTTGATGCTATTGTTGCCTCAAAAATTATTTATAACCCCACGCGAGAATCAGATTCTATATTATACGCCTCCATTTTCGAGAAACATAATGTTACGAAAGCTGACTTCGAAAACACTTTACTTTACTATGTAAACTACAATTTCGATACACTGAATGCAATCTACGATAGAGTCATAAACAGATTTAACACAGAAAAAGCTAGAATTTTTAAATGATTAATATTGCAGGACATTACATATTTGATGGTAAAAGTTTTCTCAAAAATGCTTATGTTAGTGTTGACGAAAAAGGAACTATCACTCATATTTCAGCCCCTGGCAATGCTCTTTACGAAAAATCAAAAATGTTGTTTTATTCCGGAATCATTATACCAGGCATGGTAAATGCTCATTGCCATCTGGAATTGTCCGGATATAAAAAATCAGACGAAAAACATAAAGGTCTCTCCTACTTCATTAATTCAATAATTACAAAACGTGAAGAAACTTTAAATAATAACAGATGTGAATACTACGACAAATTAATGTTTGATAACGGCATTAACTGTGTAGGCGACATTTCCAATACCGAAATCAGTATTCCGACAAAAGCAAAATCACGAATAAAATACCACAGTTTTATTGAATTATCTGGACTAGATCCCAAAAATATCCAAGAAAAATTAAGTTTTGCCAAAAAACTTAAAAACAAATATTCAGAATATAATTTAAAATGTTCTATTGTTCCTCATTCTTTTTATTCGGTATCAGCAGAGCTTTTTAAAAGTATTTCGGAAATAAAGAAAAATTCCCCGATATCTATTCATTTTTTGGAATCTCAAGAAGAAATTGACTTATTTTTTCATAAAAAAGGAAACCTTTACGATTTATTGAATAAAATTTTTCCCGAATTTAATCAATTCATTGACTCTAGTGAAAAACTAAATCAATATTTAAGTTTATTTAATCACTCCAATGTTATTCTTGTTCATAATACTTTTCTTAAAAACAATATTATTGCCAACAATTTGAACCTGTATTTTTGTGTATGTCCAAAATCAAACCTGTTTCTGCACAATCAAATTCCCAACAAAAATTTCGTACTTGAAAACACTGATAATATAATTATCGGTACAGATAGTATGGCTTCCAATGATAATTTAGATGTTTTTGATGAATTAAAAACATTTGCTAACATATATCAAATCTATAACCTTGAAAAATTATTGCCGATGATAACATCAAAAGCTGCAAAAGTTTTGAATTTTACTAATTTTGGAGAAATAAAAATCGGAAATGCACCCGGAATAGTATTACTCGAAAATGTTGATTTGCAAAATTTAAAACTTTTAAACGAAAGTTCTGTTAAACGTATTATTTGATAATTATTATGTCTGTATTCTTATTTAATGAAATTATTTTCGGACCGGTACGTAGTAGAAGACTGGGATTATCGCTCGGAGTAAATCTTTTACCATTACACAAAAAATACTGCAATTTCAACTGTGTTTACTGTGAATGCGGTTGGAACGGCGATAATAAATCAATTATACTTCCATCAAAAAAAGAAGTATTATCATCTTTAGAAAAATATTTACAAGAAATTGCATCAAACAAAAAACCAAAGCCTGACGTCATAACATTTGCAGGAAACGGAGAACCCACAATGCACCCTGATTTTACGGATATTATTGATACAACAATTAATCTAAAAAATCAATTTTTCCCTGAAATAAAAATTGCTGTATTAACAAATGCTACAAATCTCGACAAGACTGCAGTTATAAATGCTCTTAAAAAAATTAACTTGCCCATTTTAAAACTCGACACTTTTATTGAATCTGACTTTTATAAAATTAATAACCCAATAAATAAAAACATAAACGTAAAAATAATTGTTGATAACATTTGTAATCATTTCGAAAACCCGATTATACAGACAATGTTTTTTAAAGCTCATTTTGATGACGGTTACATATTCGATAATACAAACGAAAATTCTTTAAATGAATATTTTTCGGCCTTAAAGAGAATTTCTCCATCTCTTGTTATGATATATTCTGTTGCAAGAGACACTCCTATGCAAAATATTTTTAAAATAGATCTTGATAAACTAAATGAGATATCCCAAAAAATAGAAAGTTTTGGTTTCAAAACACTTGTTACTCCATAATGGATCAAAATAAAAAGAATATTTTAATCAGTCCGTTAAACTGGGGGCTTGGTCATGCAAGTCGTTTAATCCCTATTATTAATTTTTTAACCGAAAATAATCATAACACGATAATTGCAGGAAATGGTGCATCTTTAGAACTTCTCAGGCAAAAATTCCCGCATTTAAAATACTACGTAATTTCAGCTCCTGAGATGTACTACGGCAATAAAAAAGCTATTAACATTAAACTAATATGGTGTTTTGTTAAACAATTGATAAACATTCCTATTGAAAGATATAAAACAAAAAAAATAGTCAATCAAAATCAAATTGACATAATAATTTCCGATACAAGACCAGGAATATTCAATAAAAAAACCACTAATATTTATATCACCCACCAAATCAATGTATATCTTTCTAAAAACCAATGTCCTATAGGAAAACTTCTAACAAAACTTCACTATTGGATTATAGACAAATATACTTATTGCCTTGTTCCTGACATTTCAGGAGAAAAATCATTAACAGGAAGGTTATCCCAGACAGATAAACTCAAAAATGTTCATTACATCGGAATTTTATCAAGGTTTGCAGATATGGAAACCGGAATTAATAAATCTCACAAAAAAGATAATGACATTATATGTATTTTGTCAGGACCCGAACCACAAAGAAGTATTCTAGAGCAAAAAATTATAGCCTCACTTATAGAATCTAATTTAAGAACAATAATCATCAGAGGCATAATAGGCTCTGCAACTAAACGGATAATTAAAAACATCGAACTTTTCGATACTATTAACGATGAAGAATTACTTTCGCTAATACACAATTCGAAATTAATTATATGCAGAAGCGGATACTCAAGTTTGATGGATTTAGCAGCATTAAACAAAAAAGCTTTAATCATTCCAACTCCGGGTCAACCAGAGCAAGAATACTTAGCTCAAAGATTAAAAGAAATATATGATTTCAAAACTTGCAATCAAAATAATCTTACACTAAATTTATTATTTACGGATTACAACCAATCTGAAAACTGGTTTGTTAATCATAATCAAGGATATAGAGAATTTTTTAAAAATATTTTATGAAAGTTTGCGGATTTAGTTTTATAAGAAATGCAATAAAATATGATTATCCGGTAGTCGAAGCAATAAGTTCGATTTTACCTGTTTGCGATAAATTTATTGTTGCTGTTGGCAATTCGGAAGACAATACCCGAGAATTAATTGAAAATATTGATAAAGATAAAATTATAATTATTGATACCATTTGGGAGG
>LUZK01000086.1 GCA_001603595.1 Bacteroidales bacterium Bact_19 | reverse complement strand
CCTGTACTTGCCGTACATCCTGCTGCATTGGTTACTGTGACTGTATAAGTTGTTGTAGTAGCTGGATTTACTGTGATGGCTGCTGTTGTGGCTCCAGTACTCCAATTGTATCCTGTTCCTCCACTTGCTGTGAGTGTTGTACTTTCTCCAACACAAATACTTGCTGATGCAGGTGTAATTGACGGACTAGGCAACGCATTTACTGTTACGGTTACTTGAGATGTTTCGGAGGTAAATCCATCATTTACAGTCACAAAGTAAGTAGTTGTAACATTAGGATTAACAACAGGAGCAGCATCTGTAGAGCTAAAACCTGCAGGGGAAGAACTCCAATTATAAGTATAGGTCCCGCTTCCTCCGCTTGCATTGGCAGAAAGTTGTGTTGAAGCGCCAAAGCAAATTTCATTAGGAGTAGCAGTGGCATTTGCAGAAAGAGGACCACCTGACACATTTACTGTCATCTGATCTGAACCTATACAACCGGTAATTAAATCAGTTACGTAAAGAGTAAATGTAGTTGAAGATGTTAATATTGTGGTAGTTGGATTTTGTAAATTAGGATCTATCAATGAACCTGCAGGTGACCAAGAGTATGAATATGATCCAGAACCACCGGAAGCTGAACCATTAAGAGTTGTACTGGTACCATTCGGAATTGTTTGATCTACACCAGCATTGGCAACAGGTACATCATGCATATTGACAATTGCATCTGTGCTTGCCGTACATCCTGCTGCATTAGTTACTGTTACTGTATATGTTGTTGTAGTAGCTGGATTTACTGTGATGGCTGCTGTTGTGGCTCCTGTACTCCAATTGTAACCTGTTCCACCGCTTGCTGTGAGTGTTACATTTGAACCGGGACAAATAGTAGTTGTTGACGGAGTAATTGAAGCTGTCGGTAAAGCATTCACTGTTACTGTTGCTCCTGTACTTGCTGTACATCCTGCTGCATTGGTTACTGTGACTGTATAAGTTGTTGTAGTAGCTGGATTTACTGTGATGGCTGCTGTTGTGGCTCCTGTACTCCAATTGTATCCGGTTCCTCCACTTGCTGTTAGTGTTGTACTTTCTCCAACACAAATACTTGCTGATGAAGGTGTAATTGAAGGAGTAGGCAACGCATTTACTGTTACGGTTGCTCCTGTACTTGCCGTACATCCTGCTGCATTAGTTACTGTTACTGTATAAGTTGTTGTAGTAGCTGGATTTACTGTGATGGCTGCTGTTGTGGCTCCAGTACTCCAATTGTATCCGGTTCCTCCACTTGCTGTTAGTGTTGTGCTTTCACCGGCGCAAATACTTGCTGATGCAGGTGTAATTGACGGAGTAGGCAACGCATTTACTGTTACGGTTGCTCCTGTACTTGCAGTACATCCTGCTGCATTAGTTACTGTGACTGTATAAGTTGTTGTAGTAGCTGGATTTACCGTGATTGCGGCTGTTGTGGCTCCAGTACTCCAATTGTATCCGGTTCCTCCACTTGCTGTGAGTGTTGTGCTTTCTCCAGCACAAATACTTGCCGAGGCAGGTGATATTGACGGAGTAGGCAACGCATTTACTGTTACTGTTGCTCCTGTACTTGCTGTACATCCTGCTGCATTGGTTACTGTGACTGTATAAGTTGTTGTAGTAGCTGGATTTACCGTGATTGCGGCTGTTGTGG
>LUZK01000012.1 GCA_001603595.1 Bacteroidales bacterium Bact_19 | reverse complement strand
TTTTAATTATTCAAAAAAAGATCAAAATTAACATCTTATTTTTATAAAGTTTTTCAAGAAAATTTTAAACATTTATTAATCTAATGATTAAATCAAAAAATTAAAATAATTTATTTTAATTTAATATAATTATGAAAATTTTAGATTGCTTTATTTAATATTCTTTTGATAATATACCAAACATGTTAAAATTTAAAAAAAAATTAATTGCACAAATAAACATCATAATCTAAAGTAAAAATGTGCAATTATCTTTACTTATCTTAAAAATTATAAAAATCTAAGGAATTATAGTAATCAATGATGTTTATAATATTTAAATTTAAAAGTTGTATAAATAAAAAATAGCTACCAAAAAAAGGCAGCTATTTCACCTAAGATTAAATGATATGTTTATTCAACTACGATTTTTGTTTTGAAACTTTGTCCATCAGCTTTTAATTCTAATGAATAAATTCCTGCAGAAATATCAGTAATATCAACAGTTTTATTTATAACATTAACAGCTTTTACCATTTTCCCAGTTACATCATAAATAAAGGCCATATCAAAGTTAATATCACTTATTACATTAACAATATCTTTAGCCGGATTAGGATATACACTAATAGATTTATAGGAATTAGAAACTATATCAGTAGTATTTTCAATTGGTTGAAATCTAAGCGCTTTACTTTGTTGATTTCCTCCAATACTATTAACACTTGTTATACCGTAAACCATTACCGGCATCTTGTAATCTTCATGGAACCAGTAATAATAATCGTCGTTGACACTCATAATTTCCATGGGTCCTGTTCCAAAATCATATTTACCTGAAAAAGTTTCAGTAATATGTAATCTAAGAACATTAGTTAGTGTTGTTCCATTGGGTAAAATCAATGTCCCTTGAGCATCAGCTTGTATTTGAACATTTCCATTATCAATTATCATATCTAAACCTGATGCAAAAAAAGTTCCGGTATATGTATTATTAAAACTTTGACCTGCTGTTATCGGGAATTTGAATAATAAGGCAGAATCATTAGCATAGTTCATATATAAATCTCCGGTAATCCCCTTTCTGGCCATATAGTAATTTCCGGCCTTAATAAAAATTGCACCATTTTGTCCACTTGTAGTTTCAGCTAGATTTACGTCTGTGAATTGTTCATAACCGGAAACTGTGGATGGATCAAGATAAGAAAATGTAACAGAGGATTCTTGCATCAAACCTGTATAATCCCAAAGCTTATTTGTAACAGAACCTGTTCCTCCAATTTCAAATCCAAAATCACTGCAATTAATGTAATTAATAACATCTCCTATCTGCGGAATTTGGTTTTGACCGCTAATTGTAACAAATTGCCCAAATGAAAAAATGCTAATTGCTACTGATGAAACTAAAAGTAAAATTCTTTTCATAATTATAATATTTATTGGTTAATAACTTTTTTACCTTACAAATTTACATTCTTATTAAATTAAATTGTAAATGATATTGTACAGATTTAGAAATTTTTATCTTTGTGAATGAAAAAATTTTTAATACCAATTTTATGAACTTTTTAATTAACTTTATGTTTTTTAGCAATATAAATAGAATTCACAATGTTTAATTTTTTCTTTTAATTAAAACTTTTAAAAATGTTGACCTACATAAACTTATTGCATTTCACATTAATCTTGATTCCATTAATCTTTTCGTTACAATTATTTACATATCCAAGTACTCGAAAACCATCTCATAAAATTTTAGGAACTCTGTTAATATTTGTTTCTATATATTATTTTGTTAATGCAAAATTTATTTGCCAAAAAATTAATACATGTGAATTTAATTTGAATTTTTTATTTTTCTTAGCATAACTCCTTTTTACTATCTATATACAAAATCATTAACCGAAGAATTTTTTGTATTTAAGAAAAAATATATTTTAAATTTTATTCCAGCATTAATTGTATTGATTTTAAGTATTATTTCTGTAAATTTTATTAAAAATCAGGATCCTAAAAATCTACTTAGTTTTGCTAACATAAAACTAATTTCGATTGTAATTTATAATTTACAAATTCTTATTTATTCAATATTTATTTTTGTTTGTTTAAAAAAACACGGTAAAAACATAAGAGAAAATTTCGCGTATGAAAATTATCAAATTAATCTAACTTGGTTAAAAATATTTTTTATAGCTTTTCTTATTTTTTCAATTTTAGATTTAAGTGTTTATTACATTAATCCATATTTAAACTTAACTCCCTTTTATTTCATTCTTTCGAATCTCTTCTTTATATTTTTTGGTTATTTTGGTGTCCGACAAAATCAAATTTATAATATTTCTTATTATAGAATTAATAAATACACTGATCAAATAATATCAAAAAATGAATCAGGATTAGAAAAAGAAAATGTATATGATAAAGGCAAGCATTTATCAGAAGTTAAATCAATAGAAATATTTAATTTAGTTTTAGAACTATTAGAAAATAAAAAAATATATCGCAAACAAGATTTATCGATTTTTGATATTGCCGAGGAATTAGAAATTAATAAAACCTATATTTCCAATGCAATAAATAAAATATCAGGCACTAATTTTAATACATTCATAAACAAATTTCGCATAGAAGAATCAAAAAAAATACTCTTAAATCCTGAATATAACAATATTACAATTGAAGCAATTGCAAATGATGTAGGCTTTCATTCAAAATCTTCATTTAATATTTGGTTTAAAAAACTTACCGGACAAACTCCTTCAGAGTTTAAAAAACAAATTCAAGAAAATTCTTAAAAATAATTATATTAATAATTCGTCAAATATCTTTAAAAACTTCGATTTCCAAACAAGTACAGAATATCTATCAACAACAGTTTTGCGTCCGTTTTCTCCTAAAATTTTTCTCAATTCGGGATTAATTATAAGATTTGTTAAACAATCAAACCATTGATCATCATGAGAAGCTAAAAAGCCATTTTCTCCATTTTTTATTATTTCAACATTAACTCCTACCGGAGACATAATCACAGGAATACCCAGCGACATACATTGCAAGCCTTTAAAACCGCACTTACCTCTACTCCATTTATCATCAGGTAGAGGCATAATTCCAATATCAAATTCCAATAGGTCAGAGATCTCATTCCTGAGTGTCCATTTACTTAACTTAACATCAATATCCCTTTCCCAATTTTGTGTATTAACAATAACTTTAAAATATACCTTGTCGCCAAATTTTTCTTTAATCTTTTTTAAAACCGGAATAGCAATATCAAAATGCTTTAAAGTAGTCTCGGTACCCGTCCAGCCAATACAAATTTTATCTTTTGTCTCTTTTTCTAAATCCGGCTTATGATAATTTGTATCAATCGTGGTAGGAATAACTACAACATTATCATTATATTTTTGTGCATATTCAGCAAGATATTCATTTCCAACAATAACAACATCTGCCAACCGGCAAATATCTCCAGTTTTAGAAGTACGTTTGAGCCAGGAAAAAGCCTTGTTTCCATCGCTGGTATCATTAAGCCATATTGCATCGTCGTAGTCAAAAATCATTGGCTTTTTACGGGAAAATTGCCTTTCGAAAAACACAGTGCCAAGCCAAAATGCTTCTCTGTAAACGTAAACAATATCAAATTCGTTTAGTCTTTTCAAATCCTTTAGGCGCCGGAAAAAACTTTGAATAATTATCAAGGCTTTTGAAAAATATTTTCCCTGCGAATAAAAAATTTTATCTTCAGTTTCGTTAAGTAAATTTGAATAAGTTATCTGATATCCGTTTTCTTCAAGATAAGGAATAAAATGTTCGAAACGAAACCTCTGCCCCGGAGAACGACCTTTACGATGTTGTACTATTGCAAGAATTTTCTTCATATTGCACAAAAATACAAAATCAATTGCTTAAGCCGGTCAGATTTTTGTAAATATTGAAGTATTTCTTTATGCCTTCGTCCAAAGAAAATAGATTGCAAGCAATTTGCCTTAGTTGCTCTTTGGGGATATTTTTAAGTTCTTCGATTCTCTCCACAGTATTTAAATACTCCTCCTCGGTGAATTCTTTTATTAAAATACCTAATTCATATTCCTTAAAAAAAATATCAAGGTCTCCAACACTGGAATTACAAATCACAGGTATTCCCATTCCAAGAAGTTCGGCCAGTTTCGTGGGAGAAGATGCTTTTTTTGAAAATACAGGCTTTATAAAAAATATTGCCAAATTAGCTAAACTTATTAAAGCCGGAATATCGGGATAATTTGCCGGATGAATTAAAATATCTTCACTTTTTAAATCAAACTTCTCTGCCAATGAGTATATTAACGAAGGGTCGTCGCGTGTAATTATTAAGAACTTTGCATTTGACATTTTATTTTTTAAAACAGAAAAAAACTTCAACATTTCTTCGGGCATATACCAGGTTCCGAGAGACCCAAGATAAAGCAACACAAAATCCGCATTGCTAAGACCTAGCTCGCAGATATATTTATTCTTCGTTGCCACATCTACATTATTGTAATTAAAATGATTAACATCGGCACAACAAGGAATTACCTCGATTGGAAGATAACGAAATCCGAAATCATTTTTAATTATATTTTTACCGTTTGATGTAAGACTCACTACATAATCAGCATTTGAAAGAAAATCTTTTTCTTTTGTTTTAAAATATTTGTATACAATTCTATATAAAGGATTTGATTGAGGCCAAAGTCCCCCATCTAATCTTTCGTCGGCATAAAAGCCTCTCATATCAAAAAGGAATTTAACCCCATACTTTTTTTTAAAACTCAAGCCAATAAAGGCAGAAATATACGACCTACAATGAATAATTTCAAAATTGTTCGTTTTATGCAATTTTTCGGCTTTACGTAAAAGTTTAAATATATCCAGAACTGTTGATATTACCGGAGGCTTTTTTGTATAATTTACAGGATGCCAGAAAATTCCGTTTGCGTCGAGGGAATTTTTTATCCTTTCATTATTGATTTCAAAATTTATTGTTTTTTCAGCCGAAAGAATATGTATTTCACATCCTAGCTTGCTTAATCCAACTAAATAAGGAATCACTTGCGACTGACCAAGCGGATCTGTCATCCCATCATAAGAAACATATAATACTTTAATCCTATTCACAGTAAATATGTAATTAGAATAACAAAATTATATAATTATTTCTTATTTGTTTAGAAAACAATAAAATATAAAAGTGTTAATTTACTTTTCATATTTAAAAATATTTAAAATAATTTTATTCCCGATTTAAATAAATTATTACTTTCTTTCAGTTTATTTTATGCAGAATTTAAGATTAATATTGACTATTATACTTTTTGTTTGTGGGTATAATTCATATTCACAACGATTAGATATTGATAAGGTTCTTGACTCGGGTAATTTTCATGATACAATTCAACAATTGTGGTTAAAAAGCAAACCTAATATCAACCTTCTTTTAAATACTGCTAACATTAGTTCTTATAATCTTTATCAAGTACAAATCAGAACAAATGTTTTGCTGAGATATGCCTTTATAAACCAGGATTATCAACTTATCGACGACTTGCTTTCGGTTTATATGAAAGCCGCCACAAAAGTTAAATACCTCGATAAATATAAATTTTCATATTGGGATAAAAATTCTAATAAAAGAGAATCTGTCTTGAGATTGGACAAACAATATCCTATGTGGATTGACGGAAACGACACGCTAAATCTTTCACAGGAAAGGATTTTGGCTATTAGTCAGTTTCTTGCCTTGATTTCGGACGCAATTTTTAATATTGCCCTGATTCCTTCTCAAAATCGAACTAAAACAATGTATCTTTTTGTTGATAGATATTCAAAAATTTTGGACAGTCATTACGAAAGATGGATTTTAGGAATTAATGTTATTGATGAAAATAACAACATTGTAAAAGCCGGTCCATTTCAAAGACGCGGATGGAATTGTAAGTACTACGGCATTTATACTGAAACAAGACTCTCGCATAATCAACTTATAGATCTTTTATTGGAAAATAAATGCGGCAACGGTAGCTCTCCCAAATATTGCAACAGTATTACCGATACTGATTTATGGATTATTGCAGGAATAAGCTCTTACTTGGCCGCTTATTATTTAGATTCGACTCTTGTTAAGAACATTTCACATCCTGAATTTTACAAGGATGTATATCTACCAAAAGCCAACCTTTTAATAGAATCGCGAATAAATGTTACGAGTTTGACAGATTTTTCGGGAAACTATGTTTGGGGAGCTGATTTCGACAACGGTAGCTCATACGATCATCCCGATAATAAATTTGCAGGCTACACCAATCAATATATTTTTCCAACAAATAGTAACTTTGCTCCTGTAGAAAATATCGGATGGGATTTAAGTCATGCCAGACGGTTTGTAAATGTTTTTCAAACCCTTTACGAAACCAAAGATTATTTAGGACTGAACTTTCCCGGCGACAACATATTGAAAATGTTTGCAAATCAATTTGCATATAGAGTTTTTAACGGTGATTTTGAATATCCTTTGTTTTCAAATTATTTTGATGGGACTAACGGTTGGTATAGAGTTGATTACGACAAAAGAAAAAATTTCGGATACGGACCTTCGGATATGTCAATCACTGCCTATTCGGGAGGATTCATGTTCTGGAAAGATTATAACCCAGATATTAAAATAATCGCTAATTCGTTATATGCACTAATTCATACATCAAATCAAGAAAAATTGGATTTTTTAAATCAACGTTATGAAAAGAATTATTGGACTAATCGTACAACAACAAATTTACCTATAAGAGTTCAATCCATATTTTTTAAGAACAATGTACTTGAAGTTGATAATATCTCAACCAGGTTTACTTTATTGTCTTTTTACGCTTCATTAGCAATACCTAATAAAAAATCATCTCCATTAAATTCAATTCCCGATCCGGTAAATCTTTATCCAAATCCTGCCAAGGATCAAGCAATTGTAATTTCAGAGAAGAAAATTACAGAAATTTCTGTCTATGACTTATCAGGGACATTACTTTACAGAAAAAAACATAATAATTCAATTGTCTCGATATCATTAAATGAATTTTCTTCAGGCACTTATATTGTCGTAATAAAGGATGAAAACAACTCAATTTCTCGAAAGAAACTAACAGTGCTTTAATCCTGAATAAACCAAAATAAACTGTTCAAACTTTTTCACAAATCATAATTATAAATAATTTTGCATTGATTATGATGAGATTTTTACGAAAAATATATTACTTTATTCCTTTTGAGTTGCGGAATTTGATTAGACTCATCTTTGCAATTCCCAATGACATAAAATACATTTTTGCAAGAAAAAAAAATTTGGTTCCTCCAAAACGACTCAGAAATATAGGAAAAGGTGATTTTCTTGAAATCGGAAACAAATTTTTTAATCACATTATTGAAAACACTAAAATTAACCCAAAAACCAAAGTTTTAGAAATTGGTTGCGGCTGCGGAAGAATTTCGGCACCTTTCACAAAATTTCTTGAAAAACCCGGTAGATACACTGGATTTGACATTTTACCAAGCCCAATTAAATGGTGCAAGAAAAATTACTCTGAATATGAAATTTTTGAATTTGACTATTACCCCATAAAGAATGATTTATACAATCCTTACGGCAAAATTTCCGCTGCCGAGTTTAAATTTCCTTATCCTGAAAATACATTCGACCTGATAATTTCAATTTCCGTTTTTACGCACATGCAAAAAAATGAAACAGAAAACTATTTTTCACAAATTCCAAAATTATTAAAAACATCAGGCATTTTATATGCAAGTTTTTTTATCCTCAGCAATAAGCAAAAATCAGATTTTTTCCCATACGACAATGGCGATATTTTATTACATAACAAAATTGTACCATCTGCTAATGTTGCTTATCGTTTAGATTATATCGAGAAATTAGCCGTCATTAACGGATTAAAAATTTCTAAGATCGAAGAGGGATGGTGGAAGTTCGGTAAAAAAATTGAAAATTTCATTGATTTTCAAGATATTTTAATTTTTGAAAAACAATAACAATAAAAATATGTTTAATAATAAAATTATATACTTATGAATCTTTACGAAAGTCCTAAATATCAAAATTTTAACATCAGTGGAGTATTGCATATTGCTCCCCAAGAAGCTTTTGATTTAATCCTCAAAGATGAAATATATTTTATTGATGTAAGAGAATCGTCCGAAACCCGAAGAAAATACTTTGATTTTCAGAATGTATTTTTTCATCCTATGAGTGTCATTCTTGATCGTTTAAAATATATTCCAAAAGAAATTCCTCTGATTATTGTCTGCGACGAAGGTGTGAGAAGTACAAAAGTTGCAAATTTATTGATTCGGCAAGGGTATAAAATAGTTGCCAATCTTGATGGGGGTATTAAAAAATGGGAAGAACTACATTATCCAATAGTATCGGGA
The DNA here is from genome assembly GCA_001603595.1 of Bacteroidales bacterium Bact_19. Lineage (GTDB taxonomy): Bacteria > Bacteroidota > Bacteroidia > Bacteroidales > ML635J-15 > Bact-19. The sequence goes on along the minus strand of LUZK01000012.1, from coordinate 54,081 downwards.
GGTCTTAATAAGCTCGATGATTTTGACAGTTCGTGCAATTCCGGAACCTGTGGTTGTAGTTGCAGCGGTTGTGGTCAATAAATAAGTATCTATTTCTTTTTCATTTTATTATTTTCTCTATACATTTTGCAACTTCGAAATCCAAATTATTTATACCATTGTGGTCATTGGTGAATAAAGTTATTTTAATTTTACGGTCCCCCCACACCATTGAGGATGATGGTTTAATTTTTCAGAAATTAATGCAACTTTAGTTATAAAAGCAAAAAGATTTATAAAGTTTTCAAATTCAAAATCCTTGTATAATCCATTTTCTGAATAACCCCAACCCGGAAGATTTCCGAGATTTGATTCAATTTCATTTTTTGTGAGCTTTATCATCTTCATAAATTGAAAATATTTATATATTTAAGTGCCGCAAAATGTTTGATAACTTGTTTCAAAGGCAAAATCAGGAGGATTCATATATTCATCAGTTTCTATATCATAAGAATAGGGATTTGAAATTTTTTTTAGTAAATTTTCAAACAAATAGGTATTGCCTGCAATAGCTTCATCAAGAGCTCTTTCGACTATATGATTACGAGGAATCACAATAGGATTATTTTTCTGCATTATAGGAATTGAATTTTCAAAACCACCCCGATCATCAATAAATTTTTCCCATGTTTTAACCCATTGCTTCAGTTCATCATTTTTATTTGATATAATTTCTCGTCCCTCTTGGTTTGAAAGCATAAAAAATGTATTGGTAAAATCTAAATAATTTTTTTGCATAAGTTTTAGAATATCATCAATTAAAAAATATAAACCGGGAGATGCAGTTTCAAAACCGATTTTATTCAACATTTTTTTATAATACTCGGTTTCCCATAATTTGTCAAATTCATTTATTTCGTTTTGAGCCATTTGAATCGCCATGTTTTCATCATCGTGTAAAATAGGCAACAAAGTTTCGGCAAAACGTGCCAGATTCCATTTTATTATTCGAGGTTGATTACCATAAGCATATCTCCCAAAATGGTCTATTGAACTATAAACCGTAGCGGGATTATAATAATTCATAAAAGCACAAGGTCCATAATCAAATGTTTCGCCACTTAATGCAACATTATCTGTATTCATAACACCGTGAATAAAACCCACCCTCATCCAGTCTGATACTAAATTAACCTGAATTTTAATAATTTTATTTAATAAACTCTGAATAGGATTATCTTCATTAATTAATTCCGGATAAAGTCTTTTAATAGTATAATAAGCCAATTCTTTCAAATCATTTTTTGTACAAAAATTTGCAGCATATTCAAAAGTACCTATACGGATGTGGCTTTTCATTAGGCGGAAAATAGCTGCACCCTCATTCTCCTGCTCACGATAGACTTTCTCCCCGGTTTTAAGTACTGCCAGACTTCGTGATGTGGGAATCCCCAGATTATACATTGCTTCGCTAATTAAATATTCCCTTAACATTGCTTTTAAAGTAGCCTTACCGTCCCCATTGCGTGCATAAACAGTACGTCCGCTACCTTTTAACTGGATATCAAACCTATCTCCATTTTCGATAATATGTTCGCCTAAAATAAGTGCTCTTCCATCACCAAGGTTAGTAAAATGTCCAAATTGATGACCTGAATATGCTTGAGAAAAAAATTTTTTATTATAACTTCCGGATTTTATTTCATCAATTAACTTCACTAAATTTTCAGGATCTATACCTATATTACGACATAATTTATCGTTGATTTTTACAAATTCTGGATATTTAAAAACTTGGGGATACTCAAAGCTGTAAAATTTTTCAGGAAGGTTTAAATACGAATATTCGAAACTAAGGGTATTCTGAGTTTTCATAAAAAAATTCTATTTAGGCAATTAACAGAATAATTACCTAATTGTTGAATATCTAAGTAACACTATGTTTTTGTTGGGCAAAGGTAAAGATAGCAGAAATTTTAAAACTAAAGAATCAGAAAAATAACTTGAGCACCTAATAACATCATAACCAAAGCCAATGGGTAAATAGTTGCATAAGCAATTGAAGGAGCTTGTAATTTAGTCATAGAGGAAGCAGCCGCAAGACCCGGAGTAGATGTCATTCCTCCACAAATAACACCTAATAATGTTAATATGTCAATTTTCAGGAAATACCAAGAAATAACAACTCCAACAATCATTGGAATAAGAGTAACAATAAACCCGGACACTAAAACTTGCCAAACATTTGATTTCAATACCTGAACAATTTCACTGCCCGCTTCGGTACCTACAGCCGATAAAAATAATATTAAACCAATATGCCTCAAAATTTGATTTGCTGCCGTGGTCATAGAAAATACTACTGGTCCTATTCTACGTAACCTACCTAAAATAATTGCCGAAAACATCACACCACCTGTTAATCCGAGTGATAGGTTAATACTTCCCAATTGAAGTGAAAGTTTTCCAATCAAAATGCCAAGAATTATCCCTATGCTCAAAGGAACATAATTATTTTCGTATAATTTATTAGCTTCGTCACCAATAAGTTCAATCAGTTTCTTAATATCCTCTTTAGCACCAACAACTTTAATCTTATCACCAAATTGCAGTTTAATATCGGAAGCTGCAGAAAAGTCAACCCCACTACGTCGAATTCTGGTTGCCACAACATTATATTTACTCTGTACGTGTAGATCTTGAAGTGTTTTGCCAATTACCTTTTTGTTAGTAACAATAACAAATTTTGCATCATAATTACTATCAAGGGCAATTCCCAAATCTGTTGGAGGACCAACAATATTTTCAAGTTCTTTAAGTGCTTTTTCTGTTCCTACGGCTTTTATTATTGCTCCCTTATGCAGAATCGTCGTTGGAGATGGAGTAAAAGCTTTATTCTCATACAACACACGTGAAATATTTACTCCACTTTTTTCTCTAAGTTTAATTTCACTCAAAGTTTTTTCAATAATATTATTATTTTCGACAACAAAATTCTTATTTATTATTTTAGGATATTTTTCTTCAAGTTTTGAAGAATATTCATTTTCGGCTTGTTTTATGTTTATTCTTAAAATTTTAGGTAAAACCTTAACAAACAATACTACGCCAATAACCCCAAAAGGATATGTTACTCCGTAAGCAACAGCAGAATCTTTGATATTGTTGGATAGTTCGGTAACGGCGGCAAATCCGGGTGTAGAAGTTAGAGCTCCGGTAAAAATACCACCGGCAATATCGGGGCTAAAATTAAAAATCAATGACACTAATACAACTGACAAAATGCCTGTTAAGATTATTGCAATACTTAAAATTGCAAGTTTTTTTCCGTCATTTTTAAGTGTTTCAAAAAAAGAAGGTCCGGCCTGAAAACCAACTGTGAAAATGAATAATACAAGACCTATGTCTCTCAAATCTTTAGGAATAACAATGCCAAAATATCCAAGAATAATAGAAACAAACAAAATTGCAGAAATATCTAAACTGATATTTCTTATTCTTAAGTTCTCTAATACAAAACCAAGTATTATTATAAGGAACAGAGAAAAATATGGTTGATAAATAATTTCCATAATTCAAAACAAAATTAATGGCAAAGTTCCAATGCCATAATGTTGTAAAAAATAAATTGATTGTGTTTTAAAGCAGAAATACCATAATTTTTTTAAATCATAATATCCTTTTTTGAATCAAATAGAGCAATTCTTTTCTATTTATTGGTTTGGAAATGTAATCGTCAAAACCTTCCTGTAAAAGATTTTTTTCGTCATTTGCATGGGCGTAAGCCGTACAGGCGATAACGGGAATTTCGGGGTCAATGGTTTTAATAATTTTCAAACACTCAATGCCGTTTAATTCAGGCATTTTTATGTCCATTATAATCAAGTCAAATTTATTTTTTTGGTTTTTAACGAACTCTACGACTTCAGTTCCGGTTTTTGCATGAAACACATTTGCTCCCTTTTTTGAAAGTATTGTATTGAAAAGGATAAAATTAATTTTTTCGTCCTCGGCAACGAGAATATTTTTCCCTTTAAATGTTAAGGTTTCATAATCAATATTATCAGCCTCTGAAATTAAATTTGTCTTTGCCGGAATATCAAAAAAGAAATTTGTTCCTTTGCCCGGTTTGGATTCAACACATATTTTTCCACCCAGAGCTTCTACAAAACCTTTAGCAATACTTAATCCCAAACCTATTCCAACATTTTCGGATTGAGATTTTCCTGTTACAAAACGTTCAAAAATTTTTTCTATCATTTCGGGTTCGATTCCTTTGCCTGTATCTTTAACATAGCAAAGAATAGAATTATCATTTATTTTATATCCAAACCGCACATCACCTTCATTGGTAAATTTGATAGCATTCTCAATTAAATATGAAAAAATTTGTTCTATTCGAGCTTTATCACTGAAAATGTAAGCTTTTTTCTCAATGTTTTTTTCAGAAATTAAAGTCAAGTTTTTTCTCTTAGAGCTACTTACGAAATTACTGTATAGATTATCTATGAGTTCATTAATATCAAATTTTTCGAGTCTCAAATACAATTGTCCCGATTCAAGAATACTTATGTTAATTATATCATCAACAATTTTTGATAATTTAAAACAAGCTGTTTTAAGGTGATTTACATATATGGATTTATCTTTTGTATCCCCTGAATTTGATGATAAAAGTTCACTAAAGCCAACAATAGCATTAAGTGGATTGCGAATTTCGTAACTTAAGTTATTCAAAAAAATAGTTTTAAATCTGTCATTTTCTTCTGCAATCTCTTTGGCTTTTAGCAATTCCATTTCTATAAGTTTTCGTTCCGAAATGTCTCTACCAACACCAATAATCTGCTCTAATTGATTATCAGAATCAACCACACCCCTAAAACTCCATGAAAACCATTTGTTCCCACTCTTAGTATTAATAATATTTTCGAGATATGCAGAATACGGATATTTTGAAATTCTTTCAAAAATATGTCTAAAAATATTTTCATTATTGAAAATCAATTGCTTAAAACATTTCCCCAAAAGTTCATTTTCATCTTTGTTAAATACATTACAGAAAGCAAGATTAACATAGGTAAGTCTTCCGAGCCGATCTGATTTAAAAATTAGTTCATTTTGATTTTCTACTATCAATCTATATTTCGCTTCACTTTCTTTTAGCTTTTTCTCAAAATTAACTCTTTCTGTAACGTCAAATAATGTAGAATCAATAAATTTTTCACCATTTATTTCAATGAATATTCCTTTTTCAAAAATATATTTAACAATTCCACTTCCGGTAACAATTCTGTATTCAAATTGAATTTGTTTGCCATTAGAATAATTACTTTTTAATTTATTAACAAGAATATTTCTATCATCAAGATGAATTAAATCGTAAAAAGAGATTTCGTTATTATTAATTAATTGGTGTGGATAATATTCAAACAAATGAACACAATTACGTGAAATTACTTTTATGGTACGGGATTCGTCAATATAACTTCTCAATCCAACAACTGAAAGATTTTCGTGTATAGATTCAAGATTAAGATTTTTATAATGTGCATTTGGCTCAATTTGGTTAATCAAATTTTTTATGTCATTTTGACGTATTTCTTTTAATTGAACAATTATGAAATTATTTTTCTCAATAACTGAGGAAAAAATTATTTGATAGACCTTATTTATTTCAGGAAAAAATCTGATATGTATAGAATTATTTAGATCTCTGTTTTTTGCATCTGACAGAATCTTTTGTACTTCTGATATAATTTGGTTAGAATCATTGTCTAATGAAAAAGTCATTTTTTTGTTTTTGTAAACAATAATCCGGTTATCCGTATCAAAAACAAAAGCCTCGTAGTCTAATAAATCAAGAAGTTGAAATAAATTAAAATCCATAAAATTTATTTTGTACAAATATATTGCATAAAAGAACAATCACTTATCAAATATTGAGAATATTAGTATCAAAATATATAAATTTCTTTTTTTTTACGAAAAAATTACAACAAAAAACCCTTTTAATGATTTCTCATTAAAAGGGTGGATATATATTGGTTAACTGCTTCAGGTCGAATTTAGCGACCCTACTGTTTTTGATGTCTATTACATCATGTCGCCCATTCCCGGACCCGGCATTGGAGCAGGTTTTTCTTCAGGAATTTCGGCTACAACACATTCAGTAGTCAATAACATACCGGCAATGCTTGCAGCATTTTCGAGAGCTATACGAGCAACTTTTGCAGGGTCAATAACTCCGGCTTCGTAAAGATTTTCGAATTGGTCGGTTCTTGCGTTGTATCCGAAATCATCTTTACCTTCTTTAACTTTTTGAACAACAACAGAACCTTCTTTTCCGGAATTTTCAACAATTCTGCGTAGAGGTTCTTCGAGAGCTCTTAATACAATCTGGATACCGGTATTTTCGTCTTCATTATCCCCTTTAAGACCGGAAATAGCTTGAATCGCTCTGATGTATGCAACCCCACCTCCTGGTATAATACCTTCTTCAACTGCTGCACGGGTAGCGGATAATGCATCCTGATAACGATCTTTCTTTTCTTTCATTTCTACTTCAGTGGTTGCACCAACGTAAATTACTGCAACGCCACCTGCTAATTTAGCAAGTCTTTCCTGAAGTTTTTCACGATCGTAATCACTTGTGGTAATTTCAATTTGTTTTCTGATTTGAGCAACGCGAGCTTTAATTTGTTCAGGATCTCCTTTTCCGCCAATAATTGTTGTATTTTCTTTGTCAATTTCTACTTTATCTGCTCTACCGAGCTGTGCCATGGTAGAATTTTCAAGTTTGAGCCCTCTTTCTTCGGTTATGAATTCACCACCGGTGAGAATAGCTATGTCTTGTAACATTTCTTTTCTTCTGTCACCAAATCCCGGAGCTTTAACGGCAGCAATTTTCAGAGTGCCTCTTAATTTGTTAACAACTAATGTAGCCAAAGCTTCACCTTCAATATCTTCAGCAATGATCAACATTGAACGACCTTCCTGAGCAACCGGTTCAAGTACCGGAAGAAGATCTTTCATTGAAGATATTTTCTTGTCGGTAATTAAAATATATGGATGTTCGAGAATAGCTGCCATTTTTTCAGAGTCTGTCATGAAATATGGAGAAACATAGCCTCTGTCGAACTGCATACCTTCAACAACCTTAACTTCGGTGATAGTACCCTTTGCTTCTTCAATGGTAATAACGCCTTCTTTTTTAACTTTTTCCATTGCAAGAGCAATGTCCTTACCGATTTGGTTGTCGTTATTTGCTGAAATAGTAGCTACTTGTTCGATTTTTTTGATGTCGTCATCAACGGTTTTGCTCATTTTTTTAATTTCAGCTACAACTTCAGCAACAGCTTTATCAATACCGCGTTTTAAATCCATTGGATTTGCACCTGCAGTTACGTTTTTCAATCCTACATTTACTATAGCTTGAGCCAGTACAGTAGCTGTGGTTGTTCCGTCACCTGCATCATCGTTTGTTTTTGAGGCAACTTCTTTAACCATTTGAGCTCCCATATTTTTGAAGGGATCTTTAAATTCAATTTCTTTTGCTACAGTTACTCCGTCCTTAGTAATTTGTGGAGCTCCGTATTTTTTTTCTAAAACAACATTACGACCTTTAGGACCCAATGTAACTTTTACAGCATTTGCAAGAGCATCTACACCTTGTTTCAACAATTCTCTTGCTTCTATATCATACTTAATTTCTTTTGCCATATCTTTAAAATTTTATTGGTTAAACAAATTTTACTCAATAATCAATAATATATCCGATTGATTCATAATCAGATAATCTTCATTATCAATTTTTATTTCGGTTCCTGCATAACGTCCATAAAGAACCATATCCCCAACTTTTACTTCCATTTCTTCATCTTTTTTGGGTTTTCCTACTGCAACAATTTTTCCTCTTTGAGGTTTTTCCTGAGCTGAATCCGGAATAATAATTCCACTTGATGTTTTCTGCTCTGCTGCTTCAGGTTTTACCAAAACTTTACCTGTCATTGGTCTTCCTAAGTTTGCCATATTCTATTCGTTTTTTGGTTAAACATTATCAAATTCACGCTCGGGCTCTTACTAAAAATATGCCATTAAAAATTTTATGTCAAATTTTACCAAAAGAAATTTATTTAATTAATAAAATGTGACAAAATGTCGCAGCAGAATAGACTAAAGTAAATATTTAAAGCTTTTGCCTGCATAATGTGCCATTGGGCCTAAATTTTCCTCTATTCTCAACAATTGATTGTATTTTGCAATTCTTTCGCTCCTGCAAGCAGATCCTGTTTTTATTAAGCCGGTATTTAATGCTACAGACAAATCAGCAATAAAAGTATCTTCAGTTTCTCCTAATCTATGACTTATAATAGCAGTATATGAATTGCGGTGGGCTATGTTAACTGTATCAAGAGTTTCGGACACCGTACCAATTTGGTTTAATTTTATCAAAATAGAATTAGCAACATTTCTTTTAATTCCTTCAATTAGCCTTAAAGGATTTGTTACAAAAATATCATCTCCTACAATTTGGATTTTTGAGCCCAATTTCCGGGTCAATAACTCCCACCCTTCCCAATCATCCTGAGCCATCCCGTCTTCAATTGATATGATTGGATATTTTTTTGTCAATTTTTCCCAGTAACGGACTATTTCTTTAAAATCCATTCTGTTTCGACCGGAATTTAATAAATATAGTTTTTTTTCGGAGTCATAAAATTCGGAGGCACTAGGATCAAGTGCAATAAAAACGTCTTCGCCTGGTTTATATCCTGCCATTTCAATTCCTTTCAAAATAAATTCAATAGCCTGTTCATTAGATTTTAGATTAGGAGCAAAACCTCCTTCATCGCCTACGTTGGTGGAAAAACCAGCATTTTTTAGAACAGTTTTCAAATTATGAAATATTTCAACTCCTATTCGCAAAGCCTCGCTAAAACTGTCTGCTCCGATAGGCATTATCATAAACTCTTGAATATCAAGGAAGTTATCGGCATGTTTACCTCCACTAATAATATTCATCATCGGTATTGGCAGAGTTCTGGCATTTACTCCGCCGATATAGTTATATAAAGGCATGCCGTGTTCAATTGCTGCAGCGTAAGCACATGCCATAGACACTGCCAAAATTGCATTTGCTCCAAGATCCGACTTGTTTTGAGATCCATCAAGTTCAATCATTGCTCTGTCAATTGCATTTTGATCATCAACAGAATATCCCTTCAGTGCTTCATTTATTGTATTGACAATATTGTAAATCGCTTGTTGAACCCCTCTTCCCAAAAATCTATTTTTATCATTATCTCTCAATTCAAAAGCTTCGTGCATTCCCCGAGAGGCTCCGCTGGGGACCGAAGCTTTTCCGATAACGCCTGCTGTTGTGTAAACTTCAGCTTCAACAGTTGGATTACCTCTAGAATCTAAAATTTCTCTTGCGTGTATATTTGCTATTTGTCCCATAAAAATAAATTTTTAACAAAATAAATAAAAAAATCGTCTGAAAAGCGAATTTATCACTCTCAGACGATTTTTTGTACAGAACTAAACTTTATTCTTTAGCTGTTGTATCGTTATTGTTTTCTTCTGCTTGTTTTACTTCTACATTTTCATTAGCAGATTCAACAGTAGTTTCAGAACCTACAGTAGTTTCAGCAACTTTAGTTTCTGATTTCTTAGATTTGCTACGCGAACGACGTTTAGATTTCTTAGATGCGTCTTTAGTACCGAGCATATTTTCGTTGTAATCAACCAATTCAATTATGCACATATCGGCAGCATCACCAAGTCTTGTTCTGGTTTTGAGAATACGAGTATATCCTCCGGGGCGATCACCAACTTTAACAGCAACTTCTCTAAATAGTTCTGTGACAGCGTATTTGTTTTCCAAATAACTAAAAACAATACGGCGATTGTGAGTAGAATCAACTTTTGCTCTTGTTATTAGCGGCTCAACATATTTACGTAAAGCTTTAGCTTTTGCAACGGTAGTTTCAATTCTTTTGTGCAAAATCAAAGAGCTTGCCATATTCGAAAGCATGGCTTTGCGATGAGCACTGGTTCTTCCAAGGTGATTAACTTTTTTATTGTGTCTCATTTTACTTCAATTTTTTATTCCTTATCCAACTTATATTTCGAAATATCCATACCAAAATTCAAGTTCTTGACATCTAAAAGATTTTCAAGTTCGGTGAGAGATTTACGCCCGAAGTTTCTGAATTTCAGTAAATCATTTTTATTATACTGAACCAAATCTCCTAATGTTTCGATTTCAGCAGCTTTCAAGCAATTCAAAGCTCTAACAGATAAATCTAAATCAACTAATTTTGTTTTTAACAGCTGACGCATTCGTAGAACTTCTTCATCGAATTCATCATTTTCTTGTTTATCGGATGTGTCAAGAGTAATCTTTTCATCCGAGAATAACATGAAATGATAAATTAATATTTTAGCTGCTTCTTTCAATGCATCTTTAGGATGAATTGAGCCGTCAGTATCAATTTCAATGATCAGTCGTTCATAATCGGTTTTTTGTTCTACACGCATATTTTCAACGTAATATTTTACGTTTCTAATAGGTGTAAAAATAGATGCAATAGGAATTACGCCTATTGTATCATCAAGGAGTTTATTTTCTTCTGCGGATACATAACCTCTTCCCTTAATGATGCTCATTTCCATTTTAAGAGTAACACTAGGGTTCATTCTACAGATTAAAAGATCCGGGTTCAGAATTTTAAAACCTGAAAGGAAACGACCGATATCACCGGCTCTGAATTCGTCCTGACCGGAGATAACAATGCTCACGTTTTCTTGATTAACGTCCTCGATTTGCTGTTTAAAACGAACTTGCTTTAATTGCAAAACAATTTCAGTAACATCTTCGATAACACCGGGGATAGTAGAAAACTCGTGATCAACACCTTCGATTTTAATTGAGGAAATTGCAAATCCTTCCAAAGAAGAAAGTAATATTCGTCTCAAGGCATTGCCGACAGTTATTCCATATCCGGGTTCCAATGGGCGAAATTCAAATTTTCCATGAAAATCATTCGCCTCAAGCATTATTACCTTATCAGGTTTTTGAAATGCTAATATTGCCATTTAATTAATTTTTATTTTGAATACAATTCAACTATTAACTGCTCTTTAATATTTTCAGGGATATCTTCTCTTTCAGGAACCGACATGAATTTTCCTGCAAAAGCGTTATCATCCCATTCTAACCATGGATACTTTGAATGATTGTATCCACTCAAAGAATTAGTAATTAATTCGAGAGATTTGGATTTTTCGCGTACTGAAACTATATCGCCTGGTTGTAACAACAATGAAGGAATATTACATTTTTTTCCATTAACCAGTATATGATTATGCGACACGAGTTGACGAGCAGAGGCTCTTGTGGGAGCTATGCCCATGCGAAAAACAACATTATCTAAACGAGATTCCAACAGCTGTAAAAATACAACCCCTGTAATTCCTTTTTTTCTTGTAGCTTTTTCGAAAAGATTTTTAAACTGTCTTTCAAGTAGGCCATAAGTGTATTTTACTTTTTGTTTTTCGCGTAATTGAACTCCATATTCAGAAGTTTTTCTTCTTTTTTTATTCAAACCATGCATTCCTGGAGGATAATTCTTTTTTTCGAGTACTTTATCCGGTCCGAAAATCGGTTCTCCAAATTTTCTTGCAATCTTTGATTGTGGTCCTCTATATCTTGCCATTTTATAAACTTTTAAACGGTTCTAAATTACTTTTACACTCTTCTACGTTTCGGCGGTCTGCATCCATTATGTGGTAATGGGGTAACATCAACTATTTCGGTAATTTCAATACCTAAGTTATTGATTGTACGGATTGCAGATTCACGACCTGCACCGGGGCCTTTAACGAAAACCTTGGCTTTTCTCATACCTAAATCATAAGCCACTTTTCCACAATCTTCTGCAGCCATTTGACCAGCATAAGGAGTATTTTTCTTTGACCCTTTGAACCCTAATTTTCCGGATGAAGACCAGGAAATCACTTGTCCATCATTATTTGTAATACTTACAATGATATTATTGAAAGATGTATGGATGTGAACCTGCCCGGTAGGTTCTACTTTTACTATACGTTTTTTTGTAACTTTTGTCTTCTTAGCCATAACTATTTATTATTTCTTTTTGTTGGCAATAGTTTTTTTCTTACCTCTACGAGTTCTTGCATTATTCTTAGTTTTTTGTCCTCTTAAGGGCAAACCAAGACGATGACGTATTCCGCGATAACATCCGATATCTTGTAAACGTTTAATGTTTAACTGAATTTCAGAACGCAATTCTCCCTCAAGTCTGTATTTTCCAACTTCCTGACGGATAGCTGCAATCTGATCGTCTGTCCAATCTTTCGCTTTAATGTCGCGGTCAACGCCGGCATTTCTTAAAATTTCATTTGCCCTGCTACGACCAATACCGTAGATGTAGGTTAACGCAATTTCGCCACGCTTGTTGTTAGGGATATCTACACCCGCTATTCTTGCCATATTCTCTTATTAGTTTTTAATTACACAATTCGTTAATATTAACCCTGACGTTGTTTGAATTTAGGGTTCTTTTTATTTATCACATAAATCCTTCCTTTTCTTCTGACGATGATACAATCGTCGCTGCGTTTTTTTACTGATGCTCTAACTTTCATTGTTTATATTTTTTAATCATTTATACCTGTATATTATTCTTCCTTTTGTCAGATCATAGGGTGACATTTCCAAACGAACTTTATCGCCCGGCAATATTCTAATGTAGTGCATACGCATTTTTCCCGAAATATGAGCTGTTATTACATGCCCATTTTCGAGTTCTACTCTGAACATTGCGTTTGATAACGCTTCCAATATAGTACCATCTATTTCTATAGAAGGTTGTTTTGCCATAATCTATTTTTGTTTGTTTAATATTTCTTCTATAATACTAAAATCCGACAAAATTTCTGCTTTTTCATTTCGTACTACGATTGTATGTTCGAAATGAGCCGAAGGCTTTCTGTCAAAAGTTCTTATTGTCCAACCATCCTTTTCCTGAAAAATTTCTCTTAGGCCTAAATTTATCATTGGCTCAATAGCAATTGTCATTCTCTCTTTTAATTTTACACCCTTTCCAGGTTTACCATAATTTGGCACTTCAGGTTCTTCATGTAATCTACGACCAATGCCATGACCAACTAATTCTCTTACAACGGAATATCCATGAGACTCTGCATGCTTTTGAACAGCCGCTCCTATATCACCTGTGGTTTTTCCGGTTACTGCCTGCTCTATTCCCTTGTAAAGACACTCTTTAGTTACTTTAAGCAAAGCTTTGATTTCCGGGTTAACTTCCCCAACTTCAAAAGTATAGCAGGAATCTCCGTTAAATCCGTTTAGAATAACTCCGCAATCAATAGAAACGATATCTCCGTTTCGTAATTGATAATTTGAAGGTATTCCATGAACCACAATATCATTCACCGATACACATAAAGTATTTGGATAAGAATTGTAGTTTAAAAATCCCGGAATTCCTCCATTATCACGGATAAATTCTTCGGCTAATTTATCCAGAAAAAGAGTAGTTACCCCTTCTCGAATTTCTGAAGCAAGCATTGCATGTGTCCTTGACACTAACAGGCAACTTTGCCTCATCAATTCAATCTCTTCCTCTGTCTTAATAAAAATCATCAAAGAACTTTAATAATATTAATTAAATTGCAGAAAATGAACCTCTACCTTTAATTCTTCCACTCTTCGTTAATCCGTCGTAATGACGCATCAACAAATGACTCTCGATTTGCTGTAGTGTATCGAGAACAACACCTACAAGAATCAACAATGAAGTACCACCAAAGAACTGGGCAAATTGTGGATTTACCCCGGCTAGGCTAGCCATTGCAGGTAGAATCGCAATAATAGCCAAGAAAATAGAACCCGGAAGAGTAATTCTTGACATAATTGTGTCTAAGAACTCTATAGTCTTTTTCCCGGGTTTTACTCCCGGAATGAATCCTCCGTTTTTCTTCATATCTTCAGCCATTTGCTGTGGATTGATGGTTACTGCAGTATAGAAATAAGTAAATATTATAATCAAAAATGCAAAAGTAAAGTTATACCAAAAACCAGTATAATTTGCAAAGGCTGCAGCAAATTTACTCATCCCTTCTCCACCAAAACCGGCAAGCATCATAGGAACAAACATTAAAGCCTGTGCAAAGATTATAGGCATAACACCTGCAGCATTAACCTTTAAAGGAATGTATTGTCTTACACCTCCGTATTGTTTATTTCCAACAACTCTTTTAGCATATTGAACAGGTATTCTGCGAACAGCTTGAACTAATGCGATGGAGAACATGAAAACAATAAAAAGTATGATTATTTCTAAAACAAATATTATCAGACCACCACCAACTTCTTCGAATCTTAATACTAATTCCCCAAAGAATGCATAAGGTAATCTTGCAATGATACCTATCATAATTATTAACGAAATACCATTGCCAATACCACGGTCAGTAATCTTTTCTCCTAACCACATTACAAACATGGTACCTGCAGTAAGAATCAATACACTACTGATAGTGAAAAATGTCCCTGATGTAACAAATGCTTCAGGGGGCAAAGTTGCGTGAAGATTTGCAATATAAGTTGGAGCTTGAAGAATCAAAATACCGACAGTTAAATATCTTGTAATTTGATTAATTTTTTTACGTCCGCTTTCTCCTTCACGCTGTAATCTCTGAAAATAAGGAACAGCAATCCCCAATAGCTGAACAACGATACTTGCAGAGATATAAGGCATTATACCCAATGCAAAAATTGAAGCATTCGAGAAAGCTCCACCAGAAAACATATCCAATAAACTCAGAACTCCATCAGCAGTCTGTTTATCTAAAGCTGACAATTGGTTTGGGTCAATTCCGGGCAGAACTATATGTGCTCCCAATCTGTAAATAACAATGTAACCGAGGGTTAAAAGAATTCTGATACGCAGATCCTCGATTTTGAAAATATTCGATATTGTTTCAATAAATCGTTTCATTATTTGATTTTTTCGATATTACCACCTACTGCTTGAATTTTTTCTACAGCTGTTTTTGAAAAAGCATGAGCTTTAACCGATAATTTTGCTGTTAAGTCGCCGTTGCCAAGAATTTTAACCAAATCTTTACGAGCAACTAAGCCATTAGCAACAAGAGTTTCGATATCAATAGTATCGAGGCCTTTATTTTCAGCTAAGCTCTGTAATGTAGAAACATTTATACCTTTGTATTCAACTCTGAATTTATTGTTGAATCCAAACTTTGGAGATGTTCTCTGCAGAGGCATTTGACCACCTTCAAATCCAATTTTATTTTTGTAACCGGATCTTGATTTCGCACCTTTATGACCTCTTGTAGAAGTGCCACCTCTACCCGATCCTTGACCACGCCCGATTCTTTTGCGTTTTTTTACAGATCCTTCTGCCGGTTTTAAAGAACTTAAATTCATAATCTCTAAATATTTTTAATTATTAAATCTCTTCAACTTTCACCAAGTGACGCACTTTGGCAACCATTCCAAGAATTTCAGGACTTGCTTCGTGCTCAACAGGATTATGCATTTTTTTGATTCCTAAAGCTTCCAAAGTACGTTTTTGTCTTTGGTTGGAACCAATTTTGCTTTTTATCTGAGTTATTCTTATTCTTGCCATATTATCCTATATTATCCGTTAAAAACTTTATCTAATGATACTTGACGCTGATAAGCAACAGTATAAGCATCTCTTAATTCTGTGAGAGCTTTTACGGTAGCTTTCACGAGATTATGAGGATTTGATGAGCCTTTAGATTTTGCAAGAATGTCAGTAATTCCGGCACTTTCAAGTACTGCACGCATAGCACCCCCTGCTATAACTCCTGTACCATGAGCTGCAGGTTTGATCCATACTTTAGCTCCACCAAATTTTGCAGTTTGTTCGTGAGGAATAGTTCCCTTAATAACCGGAACTTTAACTAGATTTTTCTTAGCATCCTCAACCCCTTTACTTATTGCAGCAGTAACTTCACTTGCTTTACCAAGGCCAAAACCTACAATGCCGTTTTCGTTACCTACAACAACAATAGCCGCGAAACTAAAAGTACGACCCCCTTTAGTAACTTTGGTTACTCTTTGGATGCTTACTAAACGATCTTTTAATTCAAGGTCGCTAGTTCTTATTTTACGTATATCGCTCATATTCACAATTTTTTATAATATTAAACCACCTTCTCTGGCGCCATCAGCCAAAGATTTTACCTTACCATGATACAGGTATCCGTTTCTGTCGAAAACTACTTTTGTAATTCCGGCTTCGAGAGCACGCTGTGCAATAAGTTTTCCTACCATAGCGGCCTTTTGCGATTTAGTTCCATTAGCTTCAGAAATTTCTTTTATTCTGGAACTGGCAGAAACTAGTGTTTGACCACGGGTATCGTCAATTATCTGTACACTTATGTAACGATTACTTCTATACACAGTCATTCGAGGTCTTTCGAGAGTACCAAAGACTTTTTTACGAATCCTATGTTTTATTTTTATTCTTCTTTCAATTTTAGACAGAGCCATTTCTTTATAATTTAAATATTACACTTTTGCCGATTTTCCGGCTTTTCTACGTAACTCTTCACCTACAAACTTAATACCTTTGCCTTTGTATGGTTCAGGTTTGCGGAATGATCTTATTTTTGCAGCAACAAGACCCAGCAATTGTTTATCAATACAACTCATAATCAAAGTTGTATTACCTTTTTTCTCACTCTTAACCTCAGCTTTTATTTCCTTTGGAAATTCAAACATGATTATGTGAGAATATCCGAGAGACATTTCAAGGATTTGCCCGTTTAATTCGGCTTTATATCCAACTCCAACAAATTCTTGTTCGGTTTTAAAGCCTTCGGATACACCTTTAACCATATTAAATATTAAAGCACGATACAAACCATGTTTTGAACGCATTTCTTTTTCATCGTTTGGTCTGCTGACATAAATTTGTCCGTCTTCAATTTTAACGCTAATTGCAGGATCTACAGCCTGTCTGAGTTCTCCTAACGGTCCTTTCACTGTAACCACATTTTCGGGTGATATTTCAACCGAAACTTTAGCCGGTATTGATATGGGTAATTTACCTATTCGAGACATTTTCTTAATTTTTTAATATACATAACATAAAACTTCACCACCGACATTCTCTTGACGAGCTTCTTTGTCGGTCATAATACCCTTATTGGTTGAAAGTATTGCAATACCCAAGCCGTTCAATACTCTTGGTAAAGAATCTGCTGATACATACTTTCTTAAACCGGGCTTACTAACTCTCTCAATTTTTTTAATAGCCGGGGCTTTGGTTACAGGATGATATTTAAGAGCTATCTTAATATTTCCCTGATAACCGATATCCTCGAACTTGTAGTTTAAAATATATCCCTTTTCATAAAGCACCTTTGTAATTTCGCGTTTAATATTAGATGCCGGGATATCAACCACTCTGTGACCAGCCATAATTGCATTGCGAATTCTGGTCAAATAATCTGCTATAGGATCAGTCATTATTCAAGAATTTTAAATTATTACCAACTTGCTTTTTTAACACCCGGGATTAACCCTTGTGATGCCATTTCACGAAAAACTATACGGCTTATACCAAATTGCCTGATGAAACCTCTTGGTCTTCCGGTTTGACTGCAACGATTATGCAATCTTACTTTGGAAGAATTTTTTGGCAATGCATGTAAAGCTTCAAAATTTCCTTCTGCTTTATATTTTTCTCTTTTAGCCGCGTATTTTTCAACTAATTTTTGTCTTTTTCTTTCGCGGGCTTTCATTGATTCTTTTGCCATATTAATTCTTTTTTAAATTTTTAAATGGTATTCCGAAATATTTCAGAAGAGCATAAGCTTCTTCATCTGTTTTAGCTGTAGTAACGAAAGTAATATCCATACCTAAAATTCTATTGATTTTATCAATATCTATTTCAGGGAAAATAATTTGTTCGGATATACCTAAAGTATAATTACCTTTACCGTCCATTTTGTATTTTACACCTTGGAAATCTCTGATACGTGGCAAAGAAATACAGATTAATCTTTCGAGAAATTCGTACATTCTATCGCGACGTAAAGTAACTCTTACCCCAATAGGCATTTTACGACGAAGTTTAAAGTTTGAGATGTCCTTTTTTGAAAGTGTTGCAACTGCTTTTTGACCGGAAATTAAAGTCATTTCTTCAATCGCCACATCAATCAATTTCTTGTCGGAAATTGCCTGACCTAAACCTTGGTTTAATACGATTTTTTCGAGTCTGGGAACTTGCATAATGCTTTTGTATCCAAACTCTTTCATCATTTGGGGGATGATTTCTTCTTTGTACTTTGTTTTTAATACAGGAATATACTTAGTTTCCATTACTTAATCTCCTCTCCTGATTTTTTTGAATAACGCACGAGCTTACCTTCACTGTTTAACTTGCGACCGATACGAGTTGGTTTATTCGTTTTTGGATCAACAAGCATTAGATTTGAGATATGAATGGGAGCTTCTTTTTTAATAATTCCGCCTTGAGGGTAAGCAGCATTAGGTTTTTGATGTTTTGAAACTAGATTAACACCTTCGACAATAGCTCTTAAGTTCTTTCTGTCAACTTCGAGAACTCTACCTTTTTGGCCTTTAGATTCTCCCGATATCACTATAACGGTATCACCTTTTTTTATGTGCAATTTTTTAGCCATTTTAATTAAATTTAAATTATAACACTTCGGGTGCCAATGATACAATCTTCATATACTGTTTTTCACGCAATTCTCTGGCAACCGGGCCGAAAATACGAGTGCCACGTAATTCGCCCGCTGCGTTTAATAAAACGCAAGCATTGTCGTCAAAACGTATATAAGAACCATCAGGACGTCTCACCTCTTTTTTTGTTCTTACCACTACAGCTTTTGATACAGTACCTTTTTTAATGTCTCCTCCTGGTAGAGCATTTTTTACTGTAACAACAATTTTGTCTCCAACAGAGGCATATTTTCTTCCGGTACCTCCTAAAACGCGGATACACAGAACTTCTTTTGCTCCACTGTTATCAGCAACAGTTAATCTGGTTTCTTGTTGTATCATGACTACTTAACTTTTTCAATTATACTAACTAATCTCCATCTCTTTCTCTTGCTCAAAGGACGAGTTTCCATTATTCTTACGGTATCACCAATATCGCAGATATTATTTTCGTCGTGAGCAACAAATTTCTTTGTTTTATTAACAAACTTTCCGTATTTAGGGTGCATTTCTTTTCTCTTAACAGCTACTACGATGGATTTATCCATTCTGTTACTGACTACAATCCCTATACGTTCTTTTCTTAAATTCCTTGTTTCCATACCGGGTTCTCAAATTATTTAGACTCTTCAATTTCACGTCTTCTCAATTCAGTTTTTAGTCTGGCAATAAAGCGACGTAACTCTTTAATTCTCTGTGGGTTTTCCAAAGGAGAAACAGCATGATTAATCTTAAGTTTATTAAGATTAAATTTTTCTGTTTCGATTCTTTCCAAAATTTCTTTGGTACTCAATCCCTGTATTTCTTTGTAATTCATTTTACCACAATTTATTCGTTGTTATAATCATAATCATGTCTCACGACAAATTTTGTCTTAATAGGAAGCTTTTGAGCAGCAAGTCTTAAAGCTTCTTTTGCGAGATCGAAAGGAACTCCGTCGGCTTCGAAAAGGATTAAACCCGGAGCTACTCTGGCAACAAATCCTTCCGGAGCACCTTTACCTTTACCCATACGCACTTCAGCAGGCTTTTTGGTTATTGGTTTATCCGGGAATATTCTGATCCAGATTTGTCCTCTACGTTGCATCTTTCTGGTAACAGCAATACGTGCAGCTTCTATTTGACGTCCGGTAATCCAAGCTGTTTCTAAAGCTTTTATTCCAAAACTACCAAAAGCCAGTTGAGTTCCGCGTTGGGCATTACCTTTAATTCTTCCCTTTTGCTGCCTTCTGTATTTTGTCTTTTTTGGTTGTAACATGGCTGTAATTTTTCAAATTATTTCTTTTTTCTTCTACCTCTCTGAGCAGGGACATTAGCTTTTGCTCTACCTTTTACTTCTTTACCTGTAACAGGTGCAAGGTCTTTTTTACCGTAAACTTCGCCACGGCAAATCCATACTTTAACACCTAATAAACCGGTTTTAGTAAGTGCTTCAGCTAAAGCATAATCAATATCTGCTCTTAATGTATGTAAAGGTGTTCTCCCTTCTTTATACATTTCACTACGTGCCATTTCAGCACCATTTAAACGGCCGGATACTTGGATTTTTATTCCTTCGGCACCCATGCGCATTGTTGATGCAATCGCCATTTTTACAGCTCGGCGATATGCTATTTTTCCTTCAATTTGGCGAGCGACATTATTAGCAACTAAAACTGCCTCTAATTCAGGACGTTTAATTTCGAATATATTAATTTGTACATCCTTATTAGTAATCTTTTTTAATTCTTCGCGAAGTTTATCAACTTCGTCACCACCTTTACCAATTACGAAACCTGGTCTGGCTGTATTAATGGTAATGGTGATCATTTTCAAAGATCTTTCGATTATAATCTTTGAAACACTGGCTTTGTCCAAACGAGCATTTAAATACTTACGTATTTTTGCATCTTCGGCAATCTTATCAGAGTAGTCCTTTCCGCCGTACCAGTTAGAATCCCAGCCTCTTATGATGCCTAATCTATTGCTTATCGGATTAGTTTTTTGTCCCATGAATTTACTCTTTTTCGTTAACTACTTCGTTTTCATATCTACTGTCAACCACAATAGTTACATGATTAGATCTTTTTCTGATTCTATATGCTCTACCTCGTGGTGCCGGTTTTATTCTTTTGAGTGTTCTGCCTTCATTTACATAAATTTGTTTTACATATAATCCGGCGTCTTCAACTCTCTTTCCTTCGTTTTTCACCTGCCAGTTAGCGATAGCAGACTTTAATAATTTTTCCAAATTAATTGATGCTGCTTTTGGTGAATATCTTAAAATGTCGAGAGCTTTATCAACGTCAACACCTCTAATAAGGTCGGCAACCAGTCTCATCTTACGAGGGGAACTGGGACAATTACGGAGGATTGCAAAGCTAATTTTCTTTTTCTCCTCTTTTCTTTTATCAGCAACTATTCTTTTACGTGCACCCATAACTTAAATTTTTTTATTTCTTTTTACCACCGTGACCTCTAAACGTTCTGGTTGGTGAAAATTCTCCTAATCTATGTCCGACCATATTTTCAGTAACATATACAGGAATAAATTTATTTCCATTATGCACTGCAAATGTATATCCAACAAATTCTGGCGGAATAACAGAAGCACGAGCCCAAGTTTTAATAACACTCTTCTTGCCACTGGCTTCCATGGCTTTCACCTTCTTTTCCAGTTCAAAATCTATAAATGGTCCTTTTTTTAATGATCTGCTCATAATTCAATGATTATTTTTTTCTTCTTTCTAAAATAAGTTTGTTAGACTGTTTTTTTGGCGAACGAGTTTTTCTTCCCTTTGCGTACAGTCCTTTTCTTGATCTTGGATGTCCTCCGGAAGCTTTACCTTCACCCCCACCCATTGGATGATCAACCGGGTTCATCGCAACACCTCTAACTCTAGGTCTGCGTCCGAGCCATCTGCTTCTACCGGCTTTTCCGCTTTTTTCCAAACCATGATCCGGGTTAGAAACACTACCTATAGTAGCTCTGCAAGTAACTAATACTTTACGAGTTTCACCTGAAGGCATTTTCAAAATAGCATACTTACCTTCTCTCGACAAGATTTGTGCGTATGATCCTGCACTTCTTGCAATTGCTCCACCTTTTCCCGGAACAAGTTCTATGTTATGAATAACTGTTCCTAAAGGAATATCAGATAAAAACAGGGTATTTCCTATTTCAGGTGCTATTCCTTTGCCAGATTGAATAACCATTCCAACTTGCAAACCATGAGGAGCAATGATATAACTCTTCTGTCCGTCTTCATATACGATTTTTGCAATGCGAGCCGAACGGTTCGGATCATATTCAATGGTTTTTACTTTTGCTTTAATCCCATCACGGTTTCTGTAAAAATCAACCAAACGATACATTCTCTTGTGACCACCACCAATATAACGCATGGTCATCTTACCTTGATTGTTTCTTCCACCGGTACTTTTCAATGGTGCCAACAAGGATTTGTCGGGTGTTGTGCATGTGATTTCATCAAATGCATTTATGATTTTAAATCTCTGACCCGGTGTTGTCGGTTTTAACTTTCTTAATCCCATCGCTATAAATTAAATATTGCTGTAAAAATCAATTACCTCACCTTGTGCCAATGTTATTATAGCCTTTTTGTATGCATTTGTTTTTCCAGTAACCATACCTGATTTGGTGTAACGGGTTTTACGTTTTCCGCTATATCTCATGGTATTTACTGCAATGACATTAACACCATACATTTTTTCTACGGCTTTTTTTATCGCTGGTTTATCGGCACGTTTATCTACTATAAAACCATAACGATTCAAGGTTTCTCCTTGTTTCGTCATTTTTTCGGTTACTATAGGCCTTAATAATATATCCATTTTCCTTCGTTTTAAGCTAAAATTTGTTCAAAAACATCAATCGACTTCTCTTCAATTAACAAAACCGAAGCCCACATAACATTGTAAGTGCTTAAATCTGAGGCAGTTACAACATTCACATCCCTTAAATTTCGAGAAGACAAATATACACTTTTATTTGATTCTGCAAGTACTAAAAGAACTTTTTTATTATTAATTTTAAAATTCTTACATAAATTCACGATATTCTTTGTCTTAATTTCGTCGAAATTTAAGTTGTCAACAACAAAAATGTTGTTTTCTTGAGCTCTGTAAGTCAATGCTGATTTACGAGCTAATCTTTTCAACTTTTTGTTTAATTTGAATCTGTAATCTCTGGGTTCGGGACCAAAAATTCTACCTCCGCCTCTAAATAAGGGGTTTTTTATGCTGCCTGCACGAGCAGTTCCAGTACCTTTCTGTCTTTTTAACTTTCTGGTACTACCGGAAACCAAACCTCTATGTAAAGAGGAATGTGTACCTTGACGCAAATTAGCCATGTATTGTTTGCAATCCAGATAAATAGCATGGTTATTTGGTTCGATACCGAAGATAGAATCATTAAGTTCTATATGTCTTCCGGTTTCTTCGCCTGTTTTAGTATATACTGCTACTTTCATTATCTTTCTATCTTTAAATATGAACCTTTTGCTCCCGGAACAGATCCCTTAATAATAAGGAGATTGCTTTCGGGAATGACTTTTAACACTCTTAAACTAATCATTTTAACATTGTTTCCACCTGTTCTGCCGGCCATACGCATACCTTTAAAAACTCTTGAAGGCCATGAAGATGCACCGAGTGAACCGGGAGCACGAAGTCTGTTATGTTGACCGTGTGTTTGATCTCCAACACCACCAAATCCATGACGTTTCACAACACCTTGAAAACCTTTTCCTTTGCTTACTCCTGTTACGTCACAGAATTCACCTTCGATAAAGATGTCAACAGTAATAACATCTCCTAATTTTACTTCCTCAAAAGATTCACCTTTTTTTACTTTGCCATAGTTTCTAAACTCCATTAACTTGCGTTTGGGAGTTGTTCCGGCTTTGGCAAAATGACCTTTCAATGCTTTGGTTGTATGCTTTTCCTTTTTGTCATCAAATGCCAGCTGTACTGCTTCGTAACCGTCTTTTTCTTTTGTGCGAATCTGAGTTACTACGCAAGGGCCGGCTTCAACAACAGTGCATGGGATGTTTTTCCCCTCAACACTGTAGATGGAAGTCATACCAATTTTTCTACCAATAATTCCTTGCATTTTTCTTCTTTTTTAAAAATTTAACTTGCTTTAATTTCTACATCTACTCCACTTGGAAGTTCAAGTCTCATGAGTGCATCTATCGTTTTTGATGTGGTACTGTAAATGTCGAGTAAACGTTTGTGTGAACTTAATTCGAATTGTTCTCTCGACTTTTTGTTTACAAAAGTTGAACGATTTACAGTAAAAATACGTTTGTGTGTAGGTAATGGTATTGGTCCTCTTACTACTGCACCTGTAGCCTTAACGGTTTTTAAGATCTTCTCTGCAGACTTGTCAACCAAATTGTGGTCGTAAGATTTCAGTTTAATTCTGATTTTTTGATTCATACTTTGACTTTATTTAAAAAATAAATTTCTTATTATTTAAAAACTCCTCTAATATATCTTGGGGAACTCTTTCGTAATGAGAGAATTCCATTGTAAACATTGCTCTGCCCGAGCTTAAAGTTCGCAAGGCTGTAACATAACCAAATTGTTCTGCCATTGGAACTTTTGCTTTCAAAACTCTATGCATACCTCTTGAATCCATTCCTTCGATTGTCGCTCTACGACGGTTTAAGTCCGCACTTATGTCTCCCAGATATTCTTCGGGTGTAACAATTTCAAGTTTCATTATCGGTTCAAGCAAGGTTGCTTTAATTTTTTTTGACACTTCGTTAAAACACATCGAAGCCGCCATTCTAAACGATAATTCATCACTGTCAACATTATGGTATGAACCTCCTAAAAGTTCAACTTTCATGCTGTACATGTGATATCCTCCAATAGGTCCGTTACTCATTGCATCACGGAATCCTTTTTCTACGGCAGGAATATATTCTTTTGGAATTTCACCGCCCTTAACACTATTAATAAATACCAAGCCTGTTGTTTCTTTATCTTCAACCGGTCCGATTTTAATAGTTATTTCAGCAAATTTTCCTTTACCTCCTGTTTGCTTTTTGAAAGTATAGGTTGTTGTAAGTGTTTCGAGAAATTCTTCTTTATAATTAACCTGTGGTTTACCTTGATTTATCACCAGACCATATTCACGAACTAGTCTGTCGAGTATAATTTCTAGGTGAAGCTCGCCCATTCCGCTGATAAGAGTTTGTCCTGTATTTTCATCATATCTGATTGAAAAAGTAGGATCTTCCTCTTCCATTTTTGCGAGGGCTACATTAAGTTTATCGAGATCGGCTTGTGATTGAGCTTCAACGGCAACAGATATGACTGGTTCGGGAAATTGCATTCTGTCGAAGACTATAGGTTTGTTTTCATCGCAAATAGTATCCCCTGTAATTGTTTCTTTTAATCCAACCACAGCACAAATATCACCAGCCTCTACTTTATCTATTTGATTTTGCTTATTAGAGTGCATTTGGAATATTCGGGTAATTCTTTCCTTTTTGCCTGTTCTTACATTATAAATCATTTGTCCGGAAATTATGCTGCCACTATAAATTCTCAAATACACCAATTTCCCTACAAATGTATTTGCCGCTACTTTGAAACACATTGCTGAAAGAGGACTATCAACATCAGCTTTTCTTTCGATTATTTCATCAGTTTTTGGATGATGTCCTTTTACTGTACCAATATCTACCGGAGATGGCAAATATTCGCAAATTGCATCAAGCAAAGGTTGTATTCCTTTATTTCTAAAAGCAGCTCCACAAAATACCGGGACAAACTTACCCGAAATAACAAATGATCTTAAAAGATTTTTAAATTCTTCAACCGAAATGCTGCTACGGTCCTCGAAAAATCTTTCGAGCATGGCATCATCACCTTCGATAACTGCTTCGATGAGTTTTTCCCTGTATTCATAAACTTCATCTTTCATGTTATCAGGCACAGGAAGGATTTGATAATTCTGTCCTAATGAATCGTCATTATCATCCCAGATATATGCTTTCTGTTCGATCAAATCAACAACTCCCTTGAAGTTTTCTTCTTCGCCTATCGGAAGTTGCATAACTAAAGGTCTGGCGCCGAGTTTTTCTTGAATTTGTTTTACCACACCGAGAAAATCAGCACCACCTCTATCCATTTTATTTACAAAAGCAAGACGCGGCACATTATATTTGTTGGCTTGATGCCAAACTGTTTCGCTTTGAGGTTCCACACCACCAACAGCACAGAAAACAGCTACAGCACCATCCAGCACTCTTAAAGATCTTTCAACTTCGACGGTAAAATCAACATGACCTGGCGTGTCTATGATGTTTATTCTGTATCTGTTACTATTAACATCCCAATAACAAGTTGTAGCTGCAGCAGTGATTGTAATACCTCTTTCTTGCTCTTGAGGCATCCAATCCATTGTAGCTGTACCTTCGTGAACTTCACCGATCTTGTAATTAACACCTGTATAATAGAGTATTCGCTCAGTTGTTGTGGTTTTACCCGCATCAATGTGAGCCATAATACCTATATTCCTGATATTTACAAGATCTACAGCCATCAAAAATTAAAATTTAAAATGAGAGAATGCTTTATTAGCATCTGCCATTCTGTGGGTATCTTCTTTTTTCTTAAATGCAGCACCTTCGGAATTGTATGCGGCCAGAATTTCAGCTGCAAGCTTTTCAGCCATTGAACGTCCGCTGCGTTTGCGAGCAAATCCGATCATCCATTTGTGGCTGATAGAAATTTTTCTGTCGGCACGAATTTCGGTAGGTACCTGAAAAGTAGCACCCCCAATTCTACGACTTTTTACCTCAACTGACGGAGTAATATTGTCAAGAGCTTTTCTCCAGATTTCGAGCGGAGTTTCTTCGCTGTCTTTCAATTTTTTTGCAATAATATCCATGCAATCATAGAAAATTTTGAAAGCAGTAGATTTCTTGCCATCCCACATCATATCGTTCACAAAACGAGTAACTCTGGGATCATTATACTTTGGATCCGGTAATGTTAAACGCTTTTTTGGTTTTGATTTCCTCATTTTTAAAACTTTTTTATATTAATCATCAATTATTTTTTCTTTTTACCTTGTGCAGCCGGGGCAGCTCCTGCTGCTGATTTTTTCGGACGTTTTGCTCCATATTTGGATCTGCGTTGAGTACGTCCGTCAACGCCTGAAGTATCTAAAGCTCCGCGTACAATGTGATATCTAACACCGGGTAAATCTTTTACCCTACCACCACGAACTAAAACAATAGAGTGCTCCTGCAAGTTATGACCTTCGCCCGGAATATATACGTTAACTTCTTTTCCGTTTGTTAATCTAACTCTGGCAACTTTACGCATTGCAGAATTAGGCTTCTTCGGTGTTGTTGTATATACTTTTGTACATACTCCACGACGCTGCGGACATGAATCCAAAGCAGGTGACTTACTCTTTACAATTTTCGACTTGCGTCCCTTTCTTACTAATTGTTGTATTGTTGGCATATAATCACTAATTATTTTAAAAAATTATACTTACTTTTATCCAATCTTAAAATTTTCGGACTGCAAAGGTAGATTATTTTTTTTTATTAACAATACATGTTTTAATTTTTTTTTAATTTTTTCTCTTTTAGGCAGTTTAATAATTGTTAATAACTTGTTATTTGATTGTTAATAATTATAATTTTCAATTATACCTATTAATTAATAGTTGATTTTAATGCAATTAAATAACAAATAGCTAAAAGAAATGCATGAAAGAATTATACTCAAAAATAATGTTTTGCTAAATAAATCATTGTCATCAGATTTGAAGAAAGAGTGTTTTGAGAGCCTCTATTTACTCAGTAATAAACTTTAAGACTAGTTTTAAAGAAGTTTTATAAAAATAAAATCACCAAATCGGGATTTATAAAAAAAAATTTTTTTATTTTTCAAAAAATAAATGCGATATTAGTTATAAATTTAAACACCAAAAATGGATAACTTTATTATGCAGTTTTATCACATTTATAAACGAGTTAATATCACGTGTAGAAGAAACCAACGACATAGTAAAATCGAAAAGTAAAGCCAATGTACAGAAAGAAAAAGCAAATATTGATAATAGATGATACCCGAAAATCGACATACAAGCTTAACCGAATGTATTTATTTTTCTTTATTCACCGCACAAATATTTTGGAATACTGCCGGACCACATTGCCAAAGTTCCTCAGCTTTTTCCAGCTATTCGTGAAGCCAACTCTAAAATCCCAACTTGCAAAAGAGCTGCAATTTTTCTAAATGCAAAAAAAAACATTATCTTTGAATTTTATAATCAAATATGTATAAAAGAATAAATTACATAATTTCAGAACTTAAAGACCAATACTTAATTAATGATGATTCATTAAGGCCATGGATAATTGGTTTTAGTGGAGGGAAAGACTCAACAGCACTACTGCAGTTAGTATGGTTGGCATTAAAGAATATACCACATGAATTAAGAAAAAGAAAAATTTATGTTGTTTGTAATAACACATTAGTTGAAAACCCTGTAGTAACAGATCATGTTTCCGGCGTATTATCACAAATTCAACAAGCAGCTGTTGAGCAAGGATTGCCTATCGAAGTTCAAAAAACTATTCCAAGATTAGAAGACACATTCTGGGTAAATATAATTGGTCGTGGCTATCCAGTACCTAATAATACTTTTCGGTGGTGTACAGATAAAATGAAGATAAAACCAACTTCAAGATTTATTATTGACCAAGTGGCAGAAAATGGAGAAGCAATTATTTTGATTGGAACAAGAAGTTCCGAAAGTGCAACTAGGGCAAAATCAATAAAAAAGCATGAAATAAGAGGGAAACGATTGTCAAAACATCCACAACTTCACAACACTTATGTTTATTCTCCAATTAAAGATTTAATGCTTGAGGAAGTTTGGTATATTATTAATGCTCTGACTTCCCCTTGGGGATCTGATAATTCTAAACTCTTTCAAATTTATGCAGAAGCTAGTGCTGATGATTATGAATGTCCGACAATCGTAACAGACAAAAGCCATTCCTCATGTGGACAAAGTCGTTTTGGTTGTTGGACATGCACTGTAGTCAAAGAAGATAAATCTATGACAGCAATGGTAAGCAAAAGTTATTCATGGCTAAAACCATTATTAGATTTAAGAACGAGTATGGTGGAAGAAAGAAATAAATCCGAAAATCGTTTACCAACAAGAAGAAATGGACAGAATGCTGTAACAGATGAAGGTTTTCACCAAGGAAACTATACACAAGAATATAGAGCAAAATTATTAGAACAGGTTTTAATTGCACAAAAAGAGATTCAATCTGTAAAACCAAATTTAGAACTAATTACCTATCAAGAATTAGTTGCTATTCAAGTAATTTGGCATAGAGATTTGTGTTTTGATTATCAAGTTTCAGAAATTTACAATAGAGTTTATAATAAAGAATTTGATATGAAAAAAAATGATGAAAAAATTCAAAAGGAAATCGCATTGCTTAAAAGTGTTTGCGAGGACCAACCCTCAGATTTTGATCTAATTCAGGAACTTTTAATAATGCAAAAAAATAAAGCATTATTGAATCGCAAAAGAGGGTTAAAAGATGATATGGAAAGAGTAATTGAAAAATATCTTAAAATTGAATCTGAAAATGTATATTAAAGAGATTGAACTGAATAATTTCAGAATTTACAAAGGGAAAAATAAAATATCCTTATTACCTGAAGGTGATAAAAATATTATTGTCATTAGTGGAAAAAATGGTTACGGGAAAACCACCTTTTTAATGTCTCTTGTTTGGTGTTTGTATGGTAAACAAATGGAGAAAGTTGATGAATTATATGAGAAAGAAATAAGAGATAAAGGCAACTATACAAAATATATTTCTAATAGTTTAAATCGTAAAGCTTATGAAGAAGGAATAACTGAATTTTCTGTTTCAGTGACTTTTACAGATGTTAAGATTCCAGAAGTAACTTGTAATGAGGTTACAATAAAAAGGAGTTACAATATTGTTTCCAACTCTTCTGACAGAGTTGAAGTTTTAATAGATGGTTATCCCAACCAATTAATTGAAGATTTAACAAAAGATAACCAGAGAGGAGAAGAAATTTTTATTCGTGATTTTATTCTTCCTATTGAAATAGCAAAGTTCTTTTTCTTTGATGCAGAAAAAATAGTATCACTTGCTGAAATAAATTCAAGTAACCAACGACGTCAGTTGAGTAAGGCATATTCAGAAGTTTTAGGTATTCAAAAGTATGAAGATTTGAAAGCCAATCTTGAAGAAAAACAAGACGAATATCGTCGTCGTTCTGCTAAACCTGAAGAAAAGGAAGAGTTAAACCTACTTCATACAGAAATTGAAAATACCAAAATAAAAATTGAAGGACTTGTTAAAAATATTGAAGATTTAAAATACGAAAGAAATCAAAAAGAAAAAGATGCAGAGGATATCCAAAGAAGGCTTATCAAAGAAGGTGATAAAATGACCCTTGATGAATTAAATTCATTAAAAGATGAACAAAGTAAACTTGAACAGAAAAAGAATGAAGTTCAGGAAAGTTTAAAACAATACTTTGATATTATTCCATTTGCATTGGCAGGTGAAACACTAATGAATATTTCAGAACAATTGACAAATGAAAGAAACTTAACTGAACAAAAGTATAAGCAAGAAGATGTAAATTTAAAGATAAATCAAATAAAGCAGGAAATTGAAATACAGCGAGTTGAAGAACGACTTGTATTTGATACGAATGTTCGAAATTTTTATGAAAAACAAATAGAAAAACTTATAAAAAAATATTTCTTTTCGGATATACCTGATCTACCTGATAATTTTGAAGTTCTGCATGATTTTTCGAATTCAGAAACAAATGAGTTTAATCAACTAATAAATACTATTAAACATAGTTTTAAAGAAACTTTTTCAAGATTAAATGCGGAGTATTCCTATCTAAAAAATCAATTAGATATAATAAGTAGAAAAATTCGTGATGCGGAGAAATTGGCCGAAGATGAATATATTGCAAACTTAAGAAGCAGAAAAGATAGTTTAGACAAAAGGATTCTATCAATAAACAATGAAATTGAAACCTTAAATCAAAGAATTGGTGAACTTAATAATCATCTTAAAAGTCTAAGGCAAAGACAGGAAATATTACGTAAAAAGATTGATGAAGCAAGTGAATATTCTGAAAAGGAACAAAAAACTAAACAAATAATTAACCGTTTACAAAATTTTATTGCTTTGTTTAAAGAAGAAAAGAAAAGGTCCCTTGAAGAAAAAATACTAAAAGGGTTAAATAATTTATTACACAAAAAAGATTTTATCACAAAAGTGGAAGTTGATATAAGTTTAACCGGTGAAGATATTGATATTTCATTATACAATAGTAGAAATAAATTGATTGATAAAGGTTCTTTATCAATGGGCGAAAGACAAATGTATGCTTCTGCATTATTAAATGCACTAGTGGATGAGTCGGATATTGAATTTCCTGTTTTTATTGACAGTCCAATGCAAAAGTTTGATGAAAAGCATGCTGAAAATATTATTAAGTATTTTTATCCAAATGTTTCCAAACAAGTGGTAATATTTCCGCTGATCAATAAAGAGCTAACAGAGAAAGAATATACCGAATTGCATCCTAAAGTTTGCAAAACTTTCTTAATAAATAACATTTCTAACGAAAAATCAGAATTCATTGAGTGTCATCCATCTGAATTTTTGAAAACATACAAAACTTTGTACAATGCAGATTAACATTAAAACATCAGAGAAAAATCAGGAAGTGATTCGAAAACTGACAAATAAACTTCCACAAGGAACAAAAGAAAATGTTATTGCTAGAATAGCTTTAGGTTATTCATTACAGACAGGTAAAAAATTTTCTATAAATGATAGCAATATATACGATTCTAAAGGTAAAGAATATAAAGATCATATTCTTTTTGACGCAAAATATAGAGATTTTTATATTGCGTTAATATGTCAACATTATGGAATATACAAAACTAATGATAACATTCCTAAATACATCAAATTACATATAGACCACGGTTTAGAATTAATGGATGGAATTTTCCGTGATAATTACAACTATACTTTTTTTGATTTTTTATCAGAACATATCGAGAAAGGTACACTCTCATTGACAGACCTAGATGTTTCGTTAGATGCAGTTAAAAACAATCAACAACACATTGATAAGTCTTATTATTCTAATCCTATTAAAATTGAAATCGGTTCACGTATTGAAGATGGAGAACCTATTTATCTTAATCTGAATAATACAGGAATATATAATAACTGTCATATCGCTGTCGCTGGAAATTCAGGGACAGGTAAAACACAGTTTGCACTTGAGTTCTTATCACAAATAAATGAACAGTCTAATGGGCATGTTAATTTTATTTATCTTGATTTTAAAGGCTTGAAAAAAGATGACATAAAAGAGCTTGAACATTTTTTTATTAATACTAAAACAGATTATATTGACGTCCCTCAAACACCTTTTCCTGTAAATCCATTAACATTTATTGACAATGTAAATGAAGTCAATAGAAATATGGGGATTGATAAGTTCGTTGATATTATATGCAAATATTCAAATCTCGGTATTAAACAAAAAGGGAAACTTCGTGAGGCTGCTTTAGAAGCATTTATTGAGCAAAGTGGCGGTACATATCCATCAATCAGACAAATAAATGAACATTTACAAAGTATTGTCGGAGACAAAAAAGACACTTTAACTGAAATTATGGACGAATTAAGTCGCTACAAAATATTCATTGACGACCCCAAAAATGAATCAGATTTCTTTGCAAAAAATCTTTATTTGTCTTTATCAGGCGACTTGTCAAATTCTGTTAGATTTACGTCCTTGTTCCTAATAATCAATTATATATACAATATTTTCATGAATATGGACAACAGTCCTGTTGAAGATAACATAAAAGCAATGCGATATGTTATTTTAATTGATGAAGCACATGTAATTTTCAAAGAGAAAAAATATCAAAGTATTCTTGAAAAAATGTTACGCGAAATTCGTTCAAAAGGTGTTTCAGTAGTGTTGCTTTCGCAAGGAAT
Source organism: Bacteroidales bacterium Bact_19 (assembly GCA_001603595.1). GTDB lineage: Bacteria > Bacteroidota > Bacteroidia > Bacteroidales > ML635J-15 > Bact-19. The sequence continues at coordinate 21,211 of LUZK01000012.1, read as the reverse complement.
TGAAGAATACAATCAACCCGATTTTGACTTTTCAACCATGTGCGAAATAGCATTTTTACTTGACATCAAAGATAAGAATTTAAAAGTCATAGAAAAATTCTTAGGTTTATCTGGTAACCATAGTAAAAACATTGCTCGAAGCATGGAGAAAATTGAAAAGGGACAAGCAATTTCAAATATTAAAGAATTTGAAGTGGCAAAATTATTTAAAGTTAAACAATATTGGGAAAGAAAAAGTAAAGTAGGATAAAAAAATGTGAAAAAGTTATTTTGTGAAAATTGCTTTAATAGTGCCAAAGCTAAACAAACCATACAACAGTCAAACGATTTCTCTAAGCAATTCAATGATTTATCGAAATGAATTAGCAAATCCTTTAACTACACGAGTAATCAAACTTAAGGAAAATTGTTTAAAAAAAATTGTCGGACATTCATAGAAATAAAAAGACCATTCTCAATCAGACAAAAAATACAAAAACAAACAATTTATTTCCCTAAATCCAATATAGTCAATCGCTTACAAGGTAGTATACAAAACACCTACTTCCAACACATAAAGTAAAGTAGTTCCATAAATTCCATATTTAAAAAAGTAGAATAAATTTACAATTGCGGTCATTTTAAAAAATCACATGTTTAAAGCCGATATTTTACAATTTTCTAATACAAAGAAGGACCCAAAGCCGATTATTTCATTCCATTTCTGAAACTTAATGTAGGTTTGAAGTGAAATTTTTTAGATAATTTACAATCTTAATTTTTTGAAGTTTTCTTTCATGATTTGAATATCATTGATCCAGGATTCTATATCTTCTTCGTGTTCGAGTTCTTCATTTAGTATTGTAACAGCCATTTGATATGTAGCATGATCTTTACCGTTGGTAAAATCGGCAATTTGCTGGTAGCGTTTGATGGCACATCTTTCGCCGCGAAGATTTTGTTCGAGAATAACTTCTACGTAAGGATCTGTCGGATCTTCATAATCACATTTTGAAAATGATGCCCATAGGTTTGGATTTGTAAGCGGAATACCACCTAACTGAATAATTCTATCAACAACTAATACGGCATGGTTTAGTTCTTGAGTAGCGTGTAATAATAATTCCGGTTCTATTTCGCTACGCATAGGACCTTCCATTAGACGTGCTCCAATCCAATATTGATAATAAGCCAACCATTCTTCGGCAAGTGCTTCATTCAACATCCGGATCAACTGATCCACATCAAGATTCGAAATTTTAACTGCTTGTTTTCCCATAATAATCTATTATTTGATTTTACACAAATATACAGATTATTTAGGTTTTAAAAGAAAATAATTGAAAAAAATTCGTAATAAAAATGTTTGCTAATTTTAGTAATTTCTACGACTTCTAAAATTTCTGTTTCCTGAATTTCTTTCGTGAGAGTCCTTTTTTTCGTGAGCTTCATTAACAACCAAAGTTCTGCCTTCAAGTTCTGCTCCGTTTAATTCGGAGATAGCTCTTTTTGCTTCATCATCGTTTTTCATTTCAACAAAACCGTAACCTTTACTGCGTCCGGTTGCTCTGTCTGTAATAATTTTTGCTGAATTTACTTCTCCATACTCTTCGAAGAAACTGATCAAATCGCTTTCCTTAACAGAATAAGGTAAGCTTCCAATAAAAATGTTCATTCTAAAACTAAATTAAACAATTAAACAAAATAAATTAAATAATACTATACAAAGGTAATCTTTAAATTAACATACATTGATATTTTTGATAAAATATTTGTTATAAAATAACTAATTTATCTTAAATAATATATTATTGAGCCAAACCCTACTTATTTATATTCCAAACGTTTGTTTTCTAATAACGTTAAATATTAGTTTCAGGATTCCACAACAATTCTTTAAAATTTACAATTCTATCATTTTCAACCTCAACACCTTCCGATTTTAATAAATCTGCCATTACATTTGAAGCCCCGAAATATTTTTTGCCTGTGAGAAATCCATTTCTGTTAACCACTCTATGAGCCGGAACAAAAGGAATTGCCGAAAAAGATTTATTCAAAGCCCAGCCTACCATTTTTGCAGCACCGGGAGTACCAATTGCCGAAGCAATTAAACCATATGTTGTTACTTTTCCGTAAGGAATCCTTCGAGCAATTTCATAAACTCTTTCAAAAAAATCCTCATTTTCATCAGGTCTACTCTTCTTCATACTCAGGTTCAATTATTTCCACATTATACGGCAATCTGAATTTTAAATATTTAATGATTCTGTTTTCCTTATTCCACAAAGATTCGTAATGTGTTTTTATTGCAAGTAATCCCTGATAATATGATGAGTTGTATAAATCATCAGTATTAACTAACAATTCAAGATTATTGGCTTGTATTATGCGGAGTGTGTATTTGTAAAGAGTGTCATCATCGGTTTTTAGATTTATTATTCCGTTGTTCTTTAAAAATTTCTGATATTTTGATAAGAAAACAGAAGAGGTGAGTCTTTTTTTAATTCTTTTTTTTGGCCCCAGTTGCGGATCGGGAAATGTGAGCCAAATTTCGGAAATTTCGTCTTTTCCAAAACAAAGAGGAGTAAACTCTACTCTTGTTCTTAAGAAGGCAATGTTTTTTAATCCCATTTTCAACGACTCCGAAGCTCCTTTCCACATACGAGCTCCTTTAATATCAACACCTATGCAATTTTTTTCAGGAAACATAGTAGCAATATTAACAGAATATTCTCCTTTTCCGCAACCTAATTCAAGGATGATCGGATTAGAATTTTTAAAAAACTCGCTATGCCACTTTGCTTTGAGCTCAAAGTCCGAAAAATTATTATAATATAGTTGTGGTTCGAAAAAGTGAGGAAAAGTTTTATTCTGTTCAAACTTTTGAAGTTTACGTTTTGCTGACATCAATCTAACTGTTTAATTTTTTCAACTCTTAATCCCATTTTTTTTATCCCCATAAGATCGTCAATTCTCATAGCTTGTTGATACTCGACAATGTATTTTCCGGGAATGGCAAATCTGATTCCTTTTTTCCACAGCAAGTCAAAGTCGTAAATATCTCCAAGACCGCTTCCCAGCCATCTACCCTTATTATCCGACAATATTATTTCGACAGTATCGAGAGCCGTACGTCCGTTTGGAGCCGATGATTTAACAAATAACCAAAGGTTATTGTACGGGTAATCCTGTGTATGCCGCACAGTAATAAAAATATTGTAAAATCCTACAGTATCATCAACTTCAAATTCAAATTTCAATTTATCATTCAAACTCCAGGATTCATTTTCAATTTTTTTGTATTCGTCATAAAGCAAATTGTTGTTGCAGGAGATCATTCCCAACAATGTAACAATCATAATTGCAAGAATATGAATTTTTGTTTTCATCCGAATAAAATTTTATTTCAAAGTACAGATGGAACTTACACCTCTCAATTTCATTGCTTTTCTATAATGTCTCGAAAATTTATTCATCTGCATTTGAGTTAAACATACTTTAATATTTGAGTTTCATGAAATCAATTTTAATTTTCCGGATTATTTTTTTTCTTTTTTATCTTTTTTTTCTTTTTACCTGAATTTTGAGTCTCCTGAAAACGAGTCAGACTATCCTGATTAAGGTCTGCTGATTGTTTTAGACTGAATTTACCTGTATTTTTTTCTTCTTCGAATACATTATCGGGATAAATTCCTTTAGCATTGAGTTCGATAATTTCTTTTACTTTTTGAATTTCTAGAGCTCTTATAACCGTAACTTCGTTAATTTTTGTTTCGAAATACATTAAGCCTTTGAATATGTCGTTTTTAGTATGGTAAGCATCCCCTGTTTTAGTTTTAATAAGGGAAACGTTGTCGGGGAAATTTTTTCTTTCGTGTAAATAAACTCCAAGTTCGTAATTAAGACAGCATTTTAACTTACTGCATTGACCGGCGAGTTTTTGAGGATTTAAGGACAATTCCTGCAATCGTGCCGAGTTTGTTGAAACAGAAACAAAGTCGGTCATCCAGGTGGTGCAACAAAGTTCGCGACCGCAAGGACCTATTCCGCCAATTCGTCCGGCTTCCTGTCTTGCTCCGATTTGTTTCATTTCTACACGTATGCGGAATTCCTCAGCCATTCGTTTTATAAGTTCTCTGAAATCAACTCTTTCATCTGCTATATAATAAAAGATAGCTTTAGTTTTATCTCCCTGAAACTCAACATCTCCAATCTTCATATTAAGATTAAGCTGGCGTGCTAATTCACGAGTACGCAACATTGTGGGAATTTCAAGGCTAATTGCTTCTTTCCATTTTTGAATATCTGTTGGTCTTGCTTTGCGATAAATTTTCTTAAAAGTTGGTTCTTTCATTTTATACTTATGCATTTGCATGCGAGCAATGCGACCAACAGCACTAACAATACCTATGTCATGTCCTGGAGTTGCTTCCACAGCAACAACATCTCCAACTTTTAATTCTAAATTATTATTATTTTCGTAAATAGCCTTGCGGGTATTTTTAAACCTCACTTCAACAAAGGTATTATCTTTAAGTGGATCATTTATATTTCCGATCCAATCATAAACGTTAAGTTTGCAACTGCATCTACGAATATCTACTGATGAATTACAATCCACATCTTCCGGGCGACAACCTCTCTCAAAATCTCTTACTGTTATATTTTTTTCTTCCATTGTTTTCTATTTGAGCACTTTCATTATTAAAAAAAACATATCGGTATATATGATTTTTTCGTTTCCGTTTCGTTCAATATGATAACTTGAATCATTTATTATCTTGACTAAACTCTCAATATTTTCAGGTTTTATAAAGGCAGAAAATTTTTCAACAAACTCTTTTTCTTCTGAAGTGAGATAAACAATGTCAAAATTTCTGAAGTTGTAAACAAAACTTTCTCTTAGAAGAACTGTACAATAATAAAGGAAGTTTTTTTGTTTTTCCTTATTGATTTTAGTCATTGTATCTACCCACGAAAAGCCTTCGCTGATGTTCTTCTTATATGCCAATCTCATCAAAGCGATAAACTGTTGCAAATTAAATTTATTGTCTTCACTTGTTTGAATTTGTTCTTTAGCTTCAATAAGGCTCCCGTTAGAAATTTTGACAATGTCTGCTGCTTCGAGTAATGAAATATTATATTTTTCAATCAAATGTTTTTTTAGTGATTCATCATCAATACCCAATACTTTTACAGGTTGGGTTCGGGAATATATAGTCGGCAAAATATCTTCGCGACTATCGGAGACCATCAGAAAAACAGTATTATGAGGCGGTTCTTCAAGCGTTTTGAGAATCTTGTTTGCACATTGCTGGTTCATTTTCTCCGGCAACCAGATCATCATTATCTTATAATCTGATTCAAAGCTTTTAAAATTCAACTTGTTAATTATCTCAGTGGATTCATCAACAAAAATATTTGCTTGTTTGGATTTATTTTTATCGGAAACAAGCAAATTTGTCCAATCATTATACGAAAAATATGGGTCATTTAACATTATTTGTCTCCATTCGTTTATGAACGAATCGCTAATGCTCTTTTTACCTGTTATCGTTACAACGGGAAATACAAAATGGAAATCGGGATGAATGAGTTTTTCGTATTTATGGCATGATGGACAAACTCCGCAACTATCATTTTCCTGTTTGTTCTGACAGGATAAAAACTGGGCAAAAGCCCATGCAAGAGCTTTTTTCCCTACTCCCGGAATTCCATAAAACAGATATGCATGGCTAATCCTGTTGGAATAATAGCTCTTTATTAAATTATTCTTAATATCTTCTTGCCCTATTATATCTTTAAATCTCATTAGACAATATTTCCAATCTGCAAAATTACAAAAACATTTGGTTTTATTTATATTAAATCCCAATGTTTTAGATTTTTAAACAAAAAGCTTTACTTTGCCAATTATTTAAAAAAATTTTTAAAAGGATGAACTGTCCGTTATGCAATAATAAAGCAGTTTTTTTTCTAAGTGTAAATTTAATTGGGTTTTGGAAATGCGAAAATTGCGGACTTATTTATAAAGAGCCGCATTCAAGATTAAATCGCGATATAGAAAAGAAGAGATACTTGTTTCATCAAAATTCAATCGCAGATCGGGGGTATATTGATTTTTTGAATCAACTGATTATCCCGCTATTGAATTTTGTTCGGACTGAAGATTCAGGTCTTGATTTTGGATGCGGACACACTCCGGTTTTAAGCGAAATTTTGAAAATCAATTCTTATAATTGCGATGTTTACGACCCTTTTTTCTTTCCGAATGCGGATTTCTCAAAAAAATATGATTTTATCGTTTCCACAGAGGCATTTGAGCACTTCTTTTATCCGGAAAAGGAACTCAGGCTCATAAGCTCTATACTAAAACCAAACGCTATTTTAGGTATCATGACGGAACTTTACGACCAAATATCCGATTTCCACAACTGGTATTATCATAAAGACCCTACCCATGTATGCTTTTTCGGTAATAAAAGCATGAAATTTATTTGCAAAAAATACGGATATATAATAGAATATTGTGATAATAAGAGAGTTATTATTCTCAGAAAAACGAATTGAACTTTACAAAGGAAAAGTTTTTATTAAATTTTAAAAAAAGAATAATATTTTATTAAAATTTAGTGTTTAATAAATGCTTAAATATTTTAGTAGGAATAAATTTTCAATGGATTATTTTTGCAAAAAATAATATGATAGGGAAACGAATATTTTTGATAGTAATTGTTTTGTCGGGATTTATCAATAATCTTGAAGCTTTGCCCGTTAGAGTTTACGGAAATGCTCAAGAATATAAATCATCAACTTTAATTTTTAATAAATATTCCGACAGGATAACTTACTTAAGAGAAAAGGTTTTCGAACTTAATATTGACGAAGAAGGTAATTTTGATACAACTTTCGATATTGATGAAATAACTTATGTTTTTTCGGAATTTGGTGTTTATTTTGCATATTTTTATGCAGAACCCGGTTATGAATATGAATTAGTTTTACCACCTTACGAAGAAAAAGAACTTGCAGATTTATTCAATCCGTTTTTCAGTCCGCAAGAGACACATCTCGGTATCAAAAATATGAAAGAAACCGATCTCAACTACCTCATCATGGATTTTGATTATTATTATTTCCGATACCTCGAAATGAATTATTTAGATGTTTATGCTCAGGGTATAAAATCAGATGTTGACACTTTTATAACCGAATTAAACAAAAGATACAAAATCTATGAAAACAAATATTTTCAGGATTATCGTAAATATAGAATTGCAGCTTTAAAAAATATAGCAACACAAAAGCAACTTGAAGATGTATTGGTTTTTGCAAATTATTCTAAAAGTCCCGTATTATATGATAATCCGGCATACATGGATTTATTCAATAATATTTTTTATAATTTTTTCGATAAAATTTTGACCTCTAAGGACGGCGGAATATTATATGCAATTATTCACTACGGGCATAGCATCACCAGGTTGAAAAAATTCTTAAATGCAAAATATTATTATTTACGCAACTCTCAATTTCAGGAACTTGTTATTTTAAAAGGACTGAATGACGCTTTCTCGAATAAAGATCTGGCATGGCTACCTTTACTTTTAACGCTGGACTCATTGTATTTATCAACAGAATATCCTATACACCAAAGAATTGCACAAAACATTGCCGACAACACATTAAGTATGGCTAAAGGAACTATTGCTCCACCATTTGAACTTACAGATACGTCAGGCAATACAGTGAAACTTAGTGATTACCGTGGAAATTATGTTTATCTGTGTTTTGCCAATACTCAGTCATACACTTGTCAAACGGAATTCTTGATGATGAAAAAAATATATGAAAAATATAAAGGACTTTGCATTTTTGTTACAATATTAACTGATGAAGACAGAAAAAAAGCCCTTGATTTCATTTACAAAAATCAGTTAACATGGGATTTCTTATTTACAGAAATAAATTCCTCAACAATATCAACCTATAAGGTAACTTCGTTTCCCACATGTTTTTTAATAGATCCTGTCGGCACTCTTGTTTTGTCTCCGGCAACACTCCCTTCAGAAAATATTGAGAATTATTTATTTAAAATATTTCAACCTAAAACTAAAAATTAATAGTTTTTAAAATTCTTAAATCATTATAGGTATAAATTAAAGATTTTCATGTATAAATAAAAATTTTTCGCGTTTAAATTCTCCGAAGGAATAAATTTTTTGCGTATTTTTGCAATGTATGAAAAAGAACAAAGAAATAAACAAGCCCCTAAAAATAGAGTTTGGGGTAACAGGCTCAAACGAAAATGAGAATCTAAAGTTGGTGTTATACAATGATGATATTAACACCTTTGACTATGTCATGTCCTGCTTGATTGAGGTTTGTGATCACAATATAATTCAAGCAGAACAATGTGCCATGATAACACATTACAAAGGCAAATGCGACATAAAAAAAGGTTCGTATTCCAAACTGCAAGTAATGAAGGAACAACTAATCGAAAAAGGATTAAGAGTATCAATTGAATAAACCGCTTTATTAGCGGTTTTTTTATTATGCGATAAAAATACATTTTTACGTTCCAAAAACAAACATTGCCAATACACAAATTTTATTTTTATTTGCAATAAAAAAAATATGACTAAACTTGAGGAATATTTTAACAGATTCAGAGCAAACACCATAGGATATAATTTAAAACACAAAACTGTTTACGGAGAAAAACCACTAGTTTATGCCGACTGGATTGCAAGCGGAAGATTATATGCTCCGATTGAAAAAAAACTTTCCGAACATATAGGCCAATTCGTTGCCAATACCCACACAGAATCCAGCACCACCGGAACTCTTATGACCGAGGCATATCATACTGCCCGAAAAATTATAAAAAAACATGTTAATGCAAACGAAAATGATGTACTTCTTACTCCCGGCTTCGGAATGACTGCTGCTATTGTTAAACTTCAAAGAATAATAGGCTTGAAAGTTTGTGGTAAAATTAGCGGCAGAGATTGTCTGGACAAATCAGAAAGACCGGTTGTTTTTATTACTCACATGGAACATCATTCTAATCACACATCGTGGTATGAAACAATTGCCGATGTTGAAATAATAAAACCGGATAAAAATTTATTGGTTGATCCCGAAAACTTGAGAGAAACAATACAAAAATACAAAAATCGTAAAATAAAAATAGGATCTTTCACCGCGTGCTCAAATGTTACGGGAATACATACTCCATATTATGAATTGGCAAAAATAATGCATCAATACGGAGGGGTATGCTTTGTTGATTTTGCTGCAAATGCCCCCTACGAAACCATAAACATGCATCCCGAAGATCCCGAAATGGCTCTGGACGCTATCTTTTTCTCTCCCCATAAATTTTTAGGAGGTCCCGGCAGTTCCGGAGTTTTAATATTTAATAAAAAACTTTACAACAGCAAAAGTCCCGACCAACCAGGAGGCGGCACTGTTGAATGGACCAACCCCTGGGGCGAATATGAATATCATAAAGATATAGAAGCTCGCGAAGACGGAGGAACTCCCGGATTTATGCAAGCAATACGAACGGCTCTGTGCATATTACTCAAAGAAGAAATGAATCCTCAATTAATCATGCAAAGAGAAATAGAACTTCTCGAAATTGCTTTTTCAGGACTGGAGAAAATACCTAATCTTGTAATTCTAGCCGGAGAAACAAAACAGAGACTTGGAGCAATATCCTTCTATATCAACGACCTACATTATAATTTGTGTGTAAAACTTTTAAGCGACATGTATGGTATTCAGGTGAGAGGCGGCTGTGCCTGTGCAGGAACATACGGACATTACTTACTTGATGTTACACACGAAAAATCACATCTTATAACATCAAAAATTAACGAAGGCGATCTTTCGGAAAAACCCGGTTGGGTAAGACTTTCACTTCATCCTACCATGACTGATTCAGAACTCAATTATATCATTGATGCGCTTAAAGATATAGCAGAAAACCACAAAATTTATTCTAAAGACTACATCTACGACAAACATAAAAATGAATTTTACCATAAAAACAACATTCAATATCACAAAGAATTTGTTAATAATATTTTTTCGAGAGAAACGTTTTAATGAAAATTCTTAATTTCTTGAAAAAAAACTACAAGATATTCCATAAAATTATTCTTTTTATCACAGGATTATTCTTTGCAGCGAATAGTGCGTATTCTCAATTTTTTGTTTTGAATGACAGGGTTATTGTTTCGGGATATGTTTTTGAAGAAAACACAGGTAAACCTTTGCCTTACGTAAATATTTACGTAAAAAAATCTCGCTCCGGGACAATTACCGACACTTCAGGACATTTTATATTAAGTGCACAAATGAAAGATACAATAGTCTTTTCAATTATTGGATACGACAGAAATTATCTTATAATAAACGATTCAGCAAAAGACAATACCAAACCGATAATTTTATTTTTAAATACGAAAATTTATGAATTAAAATCGGTTGATATTGTTGCACTTAAAAAGTATAAACAACTCGAATACGAAATTCTTAATATGAAATTGAAAGACGATGATTACGTTTATGCACAAAAAAACTTCCCAATTAAGCCCAAAGACATTTCCTATTATTCACGGTCCGGGAATTCGATGTTCGGTATTGTTGTGAGTCCAATTACAGCACTCTATGATATGTTTTCCAAAGAAGGACGCGAAAAACAAAAACTTATCGAGATACAAAAAAATGATAACCTTTTCGAACTAATCGAAAGCAAAATCTCGTGCAAAAAATTGGCTGATATACTCGAAATGTCAAGAGAGGATTTTAATAATTTTATTGATTGGAATAATTTTAATTATGATTTCATCAAATCTCTCAACGGTTACGAACTAGTTAACTTACTAAAACACCGAAAATATTCCTATCAAAATTCAATTAACAAAAATTAAACTTACTAAAGAGTTTTCTGTTCTCAATAATCAAAAATTTATAACTTTGCAAAAATCAAAAAATTCTAGCCATGTATATCATTAAATCAGAAAGCAGAGATGCATACTTTAATCTGGCAATGGAGGAATATTTGTTGAAAAACTCCGATGAAGAGTTTTTCTTAACAGCAATAAACGGACCTTCAGTATTATTAGGAGTAAATCAAAATGCTTATGATGAAATCAATGCTTTGTATGTTAAACAAAATGGATTAAAAGTTGTAAGGAGAATTACCGGTGGCGGAACTGTTTTTCAGGATGAAGGCATATTAAACTTCTCTTTTATATATAAAAATGATGGCTCTGATTTATTGGATTTTTCTTATGTTGCATCATTTATCGCTGATTTTCTTAAAGAGAAACTAGGAATTGATGCAAAATGTGAGGGTAGAAATGATATTTGCATAAACGGTAAAAAATTTAGCGGACAAGCTCGATATTTTCATGAAGACAGGATTTTACATCATGGGACGATTCTTATTTCCACAAATAAAAAATCATTGGTAAATGCATTAAAATTCTCGGATGAAAAAAATTATTTAAGGAGTATTATTCCAACAAATGAAGTAATTACAAATATTAATGAAGTACTTACTAACAAAATAAAAACAGAAGATTTCTGGGCTCTATTAATAAATTATTTCCAATCGAAATTCCCGAACAATAAGTTTTATCAACTTAGTTCGAATGAAATTGAAAAAATTAAAGAACTTGTTAAAACAAAGTATTCAACTTTTGAATGGAATTACGGTACAAGGCCTGATTTTAATTATTATTCTGCTTTGGAATGTTTTAGCGGAAGTATAGAAATGTTCATAAAACTTTCACCCGATTCAATAATCGAGGATATCCGATTTTTTGGTGATTTCTTTTCGATGAAGGATGTAAAAGAGATTGAAAATGCACTAAAAAACATTAAATTATCAAAAAAAGAAATTATGAAAGTTTTAGACAATTTTGATTTTGATAAATATTTTTACGCCATCGAAAAAGAAAATTTTGTAAATTGCATTATAAATCTTAAATCAAACTGATTATGAAAATTACAAATTTAATATTGATATTAATTATCGCGACTTTAATTATTCTTGGATATTCTTGCAAAGAAAAAGATCCGCAAAACAATCCTCCTACTAATGAGCAGGTGCTAAAAGCCGTTCAGGATTATAGCATTGCAAGTAAACTGTTCAGTGATGCATTTAGCGAATCCGATAAAGCAGCAAAAAATTCGGATGATCAAATTGACAATCACAATCAAGGACAAAAAGAGGGTTATCCAATTATTACAATAACACCTTTTGATGCTGTTACATGGCCAAAAAACATAACTGTTGACTACGGTAATACAAATTATCTTTGCCAAGACGGGCGCTACAGAAGAGGTAAAATCTTAATCGGAACAACAGGTTTTTATCGTCAGGCCGGAACAGTCATAACAGTAACTTTCGACAACTATTACCAGAATGACCATAAAGTAGAAGGTACTCAGGTTATAACAAACAACGGAAGAGGAGAAGACGGATTTTTAAGCTATACTGTTAACATAAACCAAGGAAGAATTACCACTCCCGAAGATAAAGTTATTATATTCAACGAAAGTACAGTTAGAAAATGGATTGAAGGAGAAGAAACTTTACTTCAACATTGTGATGATGTATATGAAATAATTGGAAGCCAAAGCGGAATAAGTTCAAACCAAATCACATATACATTAACCGTTATTGAAGCTTTAAACGTGCAGGTTTGTTGCAGATGGATTAGAGGCGGCATTTTAAATCTCGACATCGAAGGTTTGCCGACAATAAGCGTAAACTATGGCAATAACACTTGTGATGCAACAGCCACTGTTACAATAAACGGAACAGAAAATCCTATCATAATGCAGTAAATACAAACTTCATTTTAATATTCTCCAAAACAAGTTAGCCTCCAATGAGCTGTTTAATAGTAATAACTCATTGGAGTTTCTTTTTATAAACTTTCCGAGTTTTGTTCAATAAATAAAAGTTTTATTTTTGTCGAAATTTAAAATTGGAAATGAAAAAAAATACAATTATTTCAATATTAGTGATTTTAGGAATTTTGGTAATTGATCAGATTTTGAAAATCTGGGTAAAGACCACATTCACATACGGACAGGAATTAAATCTTATAGGGGAACGGATAAAGTTATTATTTGTTGAAAACAACGGAATGGCTTTTGGCATGGAAATTCCCGGAAAATGGGGAAAAATCAGTTTATCCCTGTTTAGAATTTTTGCAATAACAATATTGATATATTACTTAGTAAAAATCATACGCAACGGCGAAAGTACCATTTTTGTAGTATGCATTTCTATGATAATAGCTGGTGCCACAGGAAATTTAATTGACAGTTTATTTTACGGAATGATATTCTCGGAAAGTACTTTTTTTGAAGTTGCAAAAATATTTCCTGCCGAAGGAGGATATGCTCCATTTCTGCATGGAAAGGTTGTTGACATGTTTTATTGTCCGATAATAAAAGATTCTGCGGGAGAAACTTTATTTTTCAAACCAATCTTCAATGTAGCAGATTCATCTATTACCATTTCAGTATTTTTAATGATTATTTTTTACAAAAAAATATTTTACAAGAAAAAAGAAACTTCCAGTTCAAAAGATCAAGAAAATTTGGACACAGCACCCGAGTAAAACGAAATTTCATAATTATAATATTGACACGAATACCAAAAATCTGTCAAAAAACAGATTAATCGGCATTGTTTTTCTTTTAACAACAAAAAAAATATTGTAGTTTTGCTGCGAAAAAAAAATTGAAGTTATGATACTATTATCTGCAACACAAGAAGCCGGTGTAAGTTTACCTTTATGGTCAATAACACCTTTTGTTTTGATGCTAGCAATGATTGCTGTCGGGCCTATATTATTTCACCACTGGTGGGAAGAAAATAAAAACAAATTAATTATTTCTTTAGCCTTAGGAATACCCACAGCAATATATTTGATTAGTAATGAGATGTCGCATGCTCTGATACATCAGATTTTGTTTGATTATGTTCCGTTTATCATTTTATTGGGATCTTTATTTGTTATCACAGGAGGTATTCATCTCAAAGGTGATATACAAGCTAAACCATGGATAAACACATTGTTTTTAATGACTGGTTCTGTTCTGGCATCATTCATGGGAACAACCGGTGCTGCAATGTTACTTATCAGACCAGTAATAAAGACTAATTCTCAAAGAAAATATAAAGTACATACAATTTTGTTTTTTATTGCGACAGTTGCAAATTGCGGAGGGCTTTTAACCCCACTAGGAGATCCTCCTTTATTTTTACTCTATTTAAGAGGTGCCGGATTTACATGGTTCTTCCACATGTTTCCAGAGTGGATATTTGTTAATGGTATGTTATGGATTATTTATTTTATTTTCGATTCTTATTATTATAAGAAAGAACCTATCGAAAATTTGCAAATAGATAATTCTAACATTGAGCCAGTAAGAATACAAGGAAACATTAATTTCATTTTCCTTTTGGGAGTTGTTCTTTCTGTTGCATTCTTAAACGAACAATACATTCCTGCCATTAAAGAAAATCATAATTTAGCATTCATCAGAGAAATAGCTTTATTAACTTTAGGTGGATTATCATTACTTTTTACTTCAAAGAAAACTCGTGAAGACAATAAGTTTACTTGGGCTCCGATTACTGAGGTTGCATTTCTGTTTTTAGGTATTTTTATTACTATGGTTCCTGCTTTAAATTATTTATCGGTACATGCCGCAGATTTTGGCGTAGAAACTCCGGCACAATTTTATTATGCTACAGGGGCTTTGAGTTCATTCCTGGATAATGCACCAACTGCTGTGTCTTTCCATCAAATGGCTTGTGGTCTTGATTCGTTCCACGATTGTGTTTATGTTGCAGGAATTGATGAAATGGTATTAACTGCAATCTCCTTGGGAGCTGTTTTCTTTGGTTCAATGACCTACATCGGTAATGGTCCAAACTTTATGGTTAAAGCTATTGCAGAAGAAAACAAAATAAATATGCCAAGTTTCTTCGGTTATATAATTAAGTTCTCGTTGATTATTTTATTACCATTATATATAATTACTCAATTGCTTTTCATACACTAATTATTATATCATAAAATAACAATATAAAGCTACCTTAAAATGGTAGCTTTTTTTGAGTAAAAACTTTATTATATCTTTTTTATAGCAATTTTCACCATATCCCTTAAAGAAGGATAAGTTCTTTCGAGAAACAAATGAATAAAATCAAAACTCAGCCATACTATTTCGGTTATATCCTCTTCTGTCTGAGGTTTCAATGTGTGTTTTCCGGAATAATCCATTAAAAACCAATGATTTTTTTTGAGAAAATATTTATAATTATAAAAATATATGTGATAAGTTTCAGGAAGTTTATCTAAAACTTTAATTTCATTTTCAAAAATTCCGCATTCCTCACAGACTTCGCGTATGGCAGTAACTTCGGGAGTTTCGTTAGCTTCGATTTTTCCTTTTGGCAAGTCATAAAATCCCAACCTTTTAATAAACAAAAACTCTCCGGAACTATTGATTACAAAACCTCCGGCAGCTTCTACAAAATGAAAAATTTCAAAAAAATAATCGGGGATTTCTGTTATTGTGTTTCCATAAATATTAAGGTTAGTGGATTTTTCAAATTCTAAAAACTCTTTTAGCGAAATTTTAATTTCAACTTCATTTAAAAAATGTATTTTTGTAAAACCAAAATCAGAAGTTGGATGTTCTGAGAAGAGAATAATTTTATTATTGTAATAAATTTTAATCATAGCATTATGGATAATACAGCAAAACAAATCGCCGAAAAACTTTTACAAATTAAAGCAATTAAATTAGAACCTACAAACCATTTTACTTGGGCATCGGGCTGGTTTTCTCCAATTTATTGCGATAATCGAAAAACCTTATCATATCCCGAAGTTAGAACTTTTATCAAGGATTCTTTTGTAAAGGTGATAAAAGAAAATTTTAAAGATTTTGATGTTATTGCCGGAGTTGCTACGGGTGCAATTGCTCAAGGTGCTCTGGTTGCCGATGCTCTTAAAAAACCATTTGTTTATATACGTTCGCAAGCTAAAGACCATGGACTTGGCAATCAAATAGAAGGGAAACTTGATGCAGGACAAAAAGTTCTGATTATCGAAGACCTGATTTCTACGGGAGGAAGTAGTTTGAGTGCAGCAGAAGCTGTTCGTAATGCCGGTTGCGAAGTTGTAGGAATGGTAGCAATATTTACATATAATTTTCAAAAATCTGTTGATGCTTTTAATGAAGCCAATGTTAAGCTCATTACTCTGAGTAATTACAATATTTTAATAGAACAAGCTCTGGAAACAGGGTATATTACTAATGACGAGGTTGAATTATTAAATCAATGGAGAATTGCTCCAGACAAATGGAAAAAGGAATAAACCATGAAAGAACTCGAAATTATTAGTAAAGTTGTAAAAATTCAAAATTCCGACGAAAAAATTTTTAAATTTTATTCGGATTTCAGAAATCTTTCTGCGATAATTCCCCCTGAAGTGAGCAACTGGGAAGCCGATGAAAACTCATGCAGCTTTGATGCCAAAGGACAAAAAGTAGAAATACTGATAGAATCTCGCGAACCTAACAAAACTATAAAATATTGCTCGGGAACTTCTTCACCTATAAAATTTAATATGTGGATACAACTACAGCAGATATCAGCTTATGAAACAGCGGCAAGAATAGTAATTCGTGCCGAGCTAAATTTCTTAATGCGAAATGCACTGAAAACTCCCCTTAAAAATGCTCTCGACCAACTGGCCGATATAATGAAAGTAACGCCTTATGTCTGAGATTGAAATTCACGAAAAATATATCAGACGCTGTATCGAACTTGCAAAAAGCGGATTAGGATCGGTATCTCCAAATCCTATGGTTGGAGCAGTAATTGTTAATGACGGTAAAATTATTGGCGAAGGATTTCATCGCAAATACGGAGGAGCACATGCCGAAGTTAATGCAGTAAATTCAGTAAAAGATAAAACGTTATTAAAGAACTCCAAAATTTATGTTTCTTTAGAGCCTTGTGCTCATGTCGGAAAAACTCCTGCCTGTACCGACTTAATCTTAAAGGAACAAATCCCAGAAATATATGTTGGCAGTGTTGACCCTTTTGAACTCGTTCAAGGAAAGGGGATTAGAATTTTATCAAATGCAGGAAGAAAAGTTGTAGCTGGAATCTTAGAAAAAGAATGCATAAGCTTGAATAAAAGATTTTACACTTTCCACCAAAAAAAACGACCATACATAATTCTTAAATGGGCCCAAACACTTGACGGATATATTGATTCAGACAGAAAAAATAAAAAAGCTCCAAACTGGATAACGAATGAATTTTGTAAAACTTTAGTTCATAAGTGGCGTACAGAAGAAGACGCATTTCTCGTGGGCACAAACACTGTAATACAAGATAATCCACAACTAACAGCAAGAAGCTGGTATGGGAGAAATCCTGTTAGAATTACTGTAGATAAAAATTGTTTACTTGATTTAAAAGAATATAAAATCTTCGACACTTCAGCAGAAACATGGATTTTCAACTCAAAAAAAGATTTAAGACAAAACAACATTTTATACATTAAAGTAGATTTTTCGAAAAATCTTGCAAAACAAATACTAGAAAAACTTTACGACAATAAAATTCAATCCATCGTAATAGAAGGAGGAACAGAAACATTAAAAAGTTTTATCGAAGAGGATTTATGGGACGAAGCCAGAGTTTTTACAGGGAATAGAATATTTCATGCCGGAGTAAAAGGTCCCGAATTCAAATTTGTCCCACAAGAAACACATTTTTACGGAAATTCAAAACTTGAAATTTATTACCATAATGAATATGTTCTCTGCTAAATCAAAAGATGTCTATTATCAACTTGTAATAACAATTCTTGTTATTGTGAGTTGTTTTGCTTTCAGTCAATTAGTATCACTTTTTATTTCCGAAACATTTTCGCCAGGATTATTCAAAAGAATCGGAGAATTAAACAACGAAAACAAATTTGAAATTAACCTTATAAAAATTTTACAATTACTTTCATCTAGTTTTACTTTTATATTACCGTCAATTATTTTGGCTTATTTATTTGGCAATAAGATTTCTTCTTACCTTAAAATAAACAGAACGCCGGGGATATTATATTACATTATAATTCCGGTATTTATGTTTGCCATAATGCCTGCATTAAATTTAATAATAAATTGGAATGAATCCATTGTTTTGCCTTCGGCACTAAAAAGCCTTGAACAATCATTAAAAGCAATGGAAGAATCCTCCCAAAACATGATAATGCTTGTAATTTCGGGTAAAAGTACAGGAGATTTCATTCTCTCTTTAATAGTTGTTGCCATAATCCCTGCATTTGGTGAAGAACTTCTATTCAGAGGAATTATTCAACAAAAATTGAATCATCTCTTTAAAAACATCCATCTGGCTGTATTTATAAGTGCATTTATTTTCTCTGCTATCCATTTTCAGTTTTTTGGTTTTATCCCCAGAATGTTACTTGGAATGATTTTCGGTTATATGTTTTATTACTCAAAATCAATTTGGCCTGCTATTTTTGCACATTTTTTGAATAATGCGGCAGCATTAATAGCCTATATTGTTTCAGATTCCCAAAATCCTGAAATCAACAATTTTGGGACAAACAGAGAAGATTTTATTTACTTAGTTCTTGGATTGGTTGTTGCATATTTTTGTTCGAAAATATTATTTAGAAAAGATCTTTCATTTAATTGATGTTTTTCCCAACTAATGAATAATAATCAAGATAATAAATAAACTTCAAAGAAAAACTGTTAGCCATGGGCTCTTCCCAAATGTGATTAAAACTTTCAAAATAAGAAGGCAAAACAACATCATTAAAATATTTACGTTCAAAAATCTGATTTTTCCACATCACCGACAGATAACTTCCAGGCAAAAAGTTCCAAGAAAATATTAAATCAATATTGAAAATATTAAACGTATATAAATACTGTGACAACTGTTCGTCCAATTTTCTAATACTACCGTCGTCCATCAATTTGTAATATTCATAATTATCAACATTCGAAACATAATGCCTTGCATTGCAAGAAACAGAAATTCTAGGATTAAAAACATAATTAACTTTTAGAGAACTTGAAAAAGTAAGAACATCTCGTCGGCTAAAGATAATATCTTCATTTATTTTCTTGAAATAACCGGCACCGGCAAGGTCGTAATCCCCTGAAAAGCTAAACCTTAGTCCGATTTTTTTGCCAAATCGGGTAAGCGGACTCAAGTTTGCCCATACACCGTGTCGTTGTTCAGTATCGGCATAAACACCAGCTTTAAAATCAAAAGCAAGTTTTTTACGATAATCTGTTGATATAAAGAAATACTCAGTAAACATAGCCGGCCGATTATAAAATCTGCCCGGACTGCGAGGTTCGTAATAATCATTTGAAGCTGTGGGTTGCATAGTTAGAGTATTCCATAAGGTCAAATGTTTAATGGTAGTGGCATAATTAGAAAGTTTTATTTCTGATTTTGTAAATTTATTTAAGTCCATTAACGTACTATATGAAATACTTAGGCTATTACGAGTTTCATTAAATTTCCAAAATCTTGAAAATTTTCTATAACCAATTGTGGCAGATGTATTTGTTTGATTATAAATAGTGAGATACCCAAGATCATTAGGGTTATAATCTTCAGAAACCACCTCGCTTGAGATATAATACACCCATGTTCCGTTCATTTTCCCAAAACTGCCATTAAACCTGAACCCATCGTCATTATTATTATTATTTCTACGATAACTGTATGAACCATAAGTCGTTATTCCAAAAACATTTGATTTATCCATCAGTTTAATAGAAACAGCATTAACATTAGAAAAGTAGTCTGTTGTCGGTTTAATTACGTTAGCATTAGTAAAATTAACATAATTATTCAGTCCGAAAGTTTTATCCAATACAATCAAGTTATAATTTGCGGCAGGTTCTGTAACAACTTCTTCTGAAATATCATTAATCAATAATTTAGCAACAGATTTTCCTGTGAAAGCATTGAAAATTCCGATGGCAAGATTATCCGAATTTTTGCCGCTGATTTTAAAAGCATTTATTAAAGGAACCACACTTGGATTAGAGATAATTGATATGCTGTCATTAACAGCAAGTTCGGTAACGTAATCGTGAAGAGCCGGTGTTTTACCAATACGTCTGGAGTAAAACAATCCTGCCTTGTTAAACAATTCTGTGCCTTCGGTAAAAAAAGGACGATTTTCGGAGTAATAAGTCTCGTGAGGGGTTAGATTTAAAACTAATTCATCGGTTTTTGTCTGACCGAAATCGGGAATAAGAGTCATATCAAGGGTATAGGTCTCGGAAAGTCCAAGTTTTAAATCCAGCCCGTAACTATACGAATATCCAATTGTATTGTCAAATGTATTCAAATAAGCAGAGGCATAAGGCAATAAAGACAACCTCAAAGGAGTATCAATATTTTTTATTCCGTAAATTCTTCCCATTTGTGTTGCTTCAGAACCTTTGGATTTATCAACAGGATTCCAAGCAGAAGTTTCACGTGTGCGACGTACTGTTCTAAAAAAATTTACCGCCCATATATGTTCATCAGTTTTAGGAAATCTTATGGCGGAATATGGAATTTCGACTTCAACAGTCCAACCGTTTTCATTTACAGTTACAGCACTAAACCAAACGGCATCCCAATTAAAATCATAATTATCACCTGAAATTCTTATGTCGGTTTGAACATTTGCTGCACTGACAATAAAGGCAAAAATATTTTGACCGTCGTTATTCGGATTAAGAAATATTTTAAAATAATCAACATTTCCGTTGTCATTATCTCGAATTGTTAGCTCAGTATAAATACTATCAGGTTTATTGTCATATAAAACAGCCCCAAAATAAATTGAATTATTGTTGTAAAGAATTTTCACTTCAGACAATTGGTCGGGTTGTTTTCCGAGAATTGGATAATATACTGTAAAATTGTCAGCCGACGGAGCAATATTCCAGTCAGGTTCATCGAGTTGTCCATCAATAAAAATTTTATTGTTAGTTCTAATTGCATTTATTTGTTTATTTTGAGGAAACAGGTTTAAACAATAACTTAGAAACAAAACTGATAGAAAAATTAGTCTGAACATTTAAGAAAAATTTTTCACAAAAATATACTGAC
>LUZK01000011.1 GCA_001603595.1 Bacteroidales bacterium Bact_19 | reverse complement strand
ATTTATAGATTATAAGAATTCTTTCAACTACAATTTTTTCATACAAAAATCTAATTTTGGCAACCTTTAGTAAAAATTTACGTTAAATTATTAAAAATTTTTAAAATTTTTATGGTTAAAGAATTTTTATTTTTTTAAAAAAAAATCAAAGTTGAATTATGAAAAAAATATTAAAAACATTTCTGTTAATTATGTTAACTGTTTGTTATAATAAGATTATTTCACAGAATAATGTTGGAATTTCGGAAAACCCTATTGTTCCTCATGCATCCAGTATTTTAGAATTAAGATCCGATAACAAAGGATTATTAATTCCAAGGATGACAACAGGACAAAGGCTTGCAATAGTTAATCCTGCAAATGGGTTAATGGTTTTTGACACAGATTTATCTTGCTTTGTTTTTTTTAATACAAGTATTTCGCAATGGATTTCATTATGCGATTTTATTGGACCGCAAGGACCTCCCGGACCCACTGGACCGCAAGGACCACAAGGACTACAAGGACCTACAGGACCACAGGGACCACAGGGACCTACAGGAGCACAAGGACCACAAGGACCACAGGGACCTACAGGAGCACAAGGACCGCAAGGACCCTTTCTTGTAACATTGCTAACTATATCGTAAAATCAGATGGGACTAATGGAGTTTGTAGCCAAATTTTTGATAATGGTACAAATGTAGGTATTGGGACTAACACTCCTACACAAAAACTCGACGTAAACGGAGCAATCAGATTCAATAATGCACTAATGCCTAATGGAGATGCAGGACTTAACGGTGCTTTTTTACGTTCTCAAGGACCAGGATTGGCTCCTATCTGGTCATTACCTGGTTTTGCTGTTACAAATATTATTACCCTTAATAGTACAGCTAATCTTTGCATTAATTCTGCAACTTGGGGGACATATCCAGGTTGTTCTCAAACTGTTAATTTACAAGCAGGTCAGAGAGTTCTTGCCTTTGCCGAAGCAGGGATTATGGTTGATAACAACTGTGACGGGATTTCAGATACATATTATGTACATGTTGACAGCAGAGTCGCAGTTAATAACAATGATTTTCCTGACGGTGCATGGTTAGAACTTCTATGGATAATAATTCTGCTTATGTTGTTTTCAATTCCGTAACACTAATTGGCGTTTATACTGCTCCAACAACAGGAAATTACACTTTTGCCTTGCAAGCAAGAAAAGCCGGAGGTAGTGGAAATGCAATTTCAGGCGGTGATAATACATCTGCATTACAAGCAACTTTGGTTTTAATTGTTTATAGTCCATAAAATTATTATTATATGAAAACTATTATTAAATTATTATTGATTTTTATTTTATTTTTTATCAAAATAAATATTACATTTGCTCAAGATAAACCTGTTTATTCTATGAAAAAAACTGATTGTGTTGTGTTAGAACCAAAGCATAGTTCTGAAAATAATTCAATTTATCAAAATAATGATAATTTAGAAAATCAGGTTTCTATGTATAAAAATGTTATTTCGATTAGTGAAATTGATGTTGATAATCAAAATAACAACAACAATAATAAATTGTACTTAAAAATGGAAACAATTACTAATTCAAAAGAATTCAATAAAAGTAAAGCAGAGGATATTTTAAAACAGAAAAAAACAAATAAATTATGAGAAGATTTACGCAAAAATTATTTTTTATTTTGAGCATAAGTTTTTTGTTATTCTTTAACGGACATATTTTTGCTCAAAATAATGTCGGAATTTCTGATAATCCAATTGTCCCACATCCGTCAAGTTTATTGGAACTTAGATCTGATAATAAAGGATTTCTTGTTCCAAGGATGACAACTGCACAAAGGCTTGCAATAGTTAATCCTGCTGATGGTTTGATGGTATTCGATACGGATTTATCATGCTTTGTTTT
>LUZK01000085.1 GCA_001603595.1 Bacteroidales bacterium Bact_19 | reverse complement strand
CAACAAAAGAATTACTAGTAAAAGCTTGGAGCAAAAGGCTGAAGAAGCAGCCAATTTTATACTGCTCATTAGAAATCGTAAATTTAATCAAATAAGCGGATTTTTTGAAATTGAAACCCCATCGGTTGATCTTCCATTTATGGTTTCGGAAATGGACAAACTCGAAAAAGAGTTTCTAGAACTTTTTATAGGAAAAACCATAAAAGTTGAAAACAAATTCAGAATATTTTTCAACACTACAACAAACGGACCTTTGGAAAGAAAAATTTTATTTCATTTGTCAAACGAATTTGGAATCCAGAACAACACAGATGCCGATTATGCTGCTCAACCAGTAGAATTAATTTTGGTATCTGACCAAACTCAAAAAAGTCTTACCGAGTTTTACGACAGACAAACTGAATTGAAACAAAAGACAAAAAAATTCGGTTTATTTTACCGCGTTCCTTCAACAGCAACATTAAAAGTAGTTTGTGCCGATCACACATATTATGAAACCAAGGTTATAGTTCCACAATTCGGTTATATAAATTATTTACCCGCAAAACTAATGAAAAATAAAAATCTAAAAATTGAATTCGACGAACAAACAGGTTATGTGATTTCAATAAAAAATGAATGAACGTTTCAATAAATAACTTTTTCACCTTAAAAAAAATACTATTAATTTGCCTTACTTTAATAGGTTCAAAAATTGTTGCTCAAAAACAAGTTTACATTTACATTAACTCAGGTAGTGAACCAACACTTTTAAAAGAACATTATTTTAATGATTCATTATCTGTCGTAAAATTTTTACAAAATATTCAAAACAAAGATTTCAAGAACGGTTATGCACTTGCCGGTTTCGACAGTATTATCCACAAAAATGACAAAATATATGCATACTATAATAAAGGACGACAATTTAACATCGGACAATTTTCGATTGAAAGTGATGATAATATTAAAATAAGAAATCTTAAACCTGATAAATTAGTTAACAACAAAATAAATTCTTTTTTGCACACATATCTGGACTATTACACAAACAATGGTTACCCTTTTGCTATGATTAAAATTACTGATTTTACCATTAACAATAATTTTATTGATATTTCAGTAAAAATTGATAAAGGGGACTTTTATGTTTTTGACAGTCTTGAAATCAAAGGGAATGCAAAAATAAACGAGCATTATATCAGGAAAACCACAGGATTAAAATCAAAAGAAAAGTTTTCAAATTACAAACTTCAAAAATTTGAAAAAGAATTAAATTCAATCATATTCTTAGAACAAGACAGCCCTTTGCAACTGGCTTTCAGCGACAGTACTGTGGATATAATTTTATATTTAAAAAAAAGAAACAATTCGTCCTTTAACGGATTTATTGGTTTTATTCCCAATAAAAACAATACAGGGAAATTGGCAATAACTGGAGATATAAACTTAATGCTTATCAATAGTTTCGGGTTGGGAGACTTTTTTGGTGTAAAGTGGCAGAAATATGAAAATCTGAGTCAAATTTTACAACTCAATTGGTCAATTCCTTTTATATTAAGAACAGATTTTGGTCCAGGCATTTCATTAAATATTGAAAAACGAGATACCAGCTACATAACAACCGATTTTACTGCAAAAATAATCTATGGCAGCAATATTGGGAACGGGATGGATTTTCTGATTCAAAGCATACGTTCTCGAATTCTTGGGGCAGAAGATCTAACGAGTGACTTAAAAAATTTCAATCTAAACTTATATGGAATAAATTACCGCTATAATAAAACTGACAAATTCCGTATGCCTCAAAAAGGTTATATAATAAACATCTCTACTCTTGCAGGCCAAAGAATATACACCGCCGAAACAGTAAAAAGTTTATTCTTAAGATCCGATATTGATTTCTCTTTATTCATTCCGATTTATAGATATATAAACTTAAAGTTATACAACAAAACTACTGTAATTTATTCTAAAACATTAAGCAATAATGAACTTGATTTCATTGGAGGTTTAAACTCAATCAGAGGCTTTAACGACAGAAGCATTCCTGCAGCACAATATTCATTTATAAATGCCGAACTAAGATATTTATTTGACAACAGTTCAGCTATATTCATTTTTACTAATTATGGTATTACACAAAAAAGATTTACATTAGAAAACACCACTAATTATCTGTTTGGAACAGGAATAGGTATAGATTTGCAAACAAATGCCGGAATATTTTCAATAGTTTTTGCTAATGGAACTCAGAATAATCAAGGTTTCAATCTCAGCAACAGTAAAATTCATTTTGGGTATAAGAGTTTTTTTTAAAAAAATCCTATTAGAAAAATAAATTATAGATGGAGAAAAATGTTTCCACATTATTTTGTATCAAAATAATTATTTCTCCAAATATAACCTTAGGTCATTTTGTTAAAATACTGAATTTAAAATACTCATCAAAAGAAATAATCACAAAAAATAAGTTAAAACTAAATCAGTATCTCATTAAATCATGGTGGATTTTTGTTGCAAGATTTTCTGAAGCAGGGACTAAAGGTAACCTTAATTCATTTTTAATTAAGTTTTTCTGCGTTAGATATTCTTTAATTCCAACAGGATTGCCTTCAGCAAACATTAGTTTTATGCTTTCGAAAAGTTTATAATGATAATTTACAGCTTCGGAGAAATTATTATTCAGAGCAAAATTTACCATTTGTGAGATTTCTTTTGGGAAGGCGTTGGCAGCAACTGAGATTACTCCTTCACAACCTACAGACATTAAAGAAAGGGTAAGTGCATCATCTCCTGAAATAACAGTAAAGTCAACAGGCTTTTTGTGAATTAAATTCATTATTTGCTCAACAGATCCTGAGGCTTCTTTAATCGCTGTTATATTTTCAAAATCGTTTACCAGTCTTAAAACTGTTTCGGGCAAGATGTTAACTCCTGTACGACCTGGAACATTATAAAGAATTACCTCTACCGGAGAAACAGTTGCAATTGCAGCAAAATGGTTATACAGTCCTTCCTGATTTGGTTTATTGTAATATGGAGTGACCGATAAAATTCCTTGAACGCCGCTCAGATCAGTATGTTTAATTTTTTCAACAATTTCAGAAGTATTGTTTCCACCAATTCCGTACATTATCTGAACACGGCAATTGATTTTTTGTTTTGCAAAGTTTAATATTTTATTTTTTTCTTCGCTATCAAGAGTTGCTGATTCTGCTGTTGTGCCCATAATAAGGATATAATCAACTCCGCCGTCAATAACATAATCTATCATTTTGCCAAGGGCATCAAAATCAACAGCTTTATTCTCATTAAAAGGAGTTATTAAGGCCACTCCGGTACCGATAAAATTAGTTTTCATATTCAAAAGGTTTAATAATATTCAAATAATGAATTATAGCGTCATAAAGGATTTTTATTTCCGAATATTCAGTTTGGTCCTCATTTTCTTCGGGTGTTGGAGTCATGATTGTTAAATCATAAATTTCGGGATAAAAATTTGTTTGATATCCTATTTTAAAAAGGGCCTTTGAATTAGCAACAACGATTTTTACGGATATGCAAGATTTTTTGCACAAATCAATCAAAACGTCGAACTCTTGATTTTCAAAATTTTCTACAGAATTTTCATTAGGTTGCAGGGAAAAATTCAAATCACTAAGGCAAAAAAAAGAAAAATCAAGAGGCTGAATATGAAAATCATCCAGATGTTTTTTTTCGACAAATCCAAGAGCCTTAACTATTGGAATTTGATTTTGCAGTTCTTTAATTTTAGCTTTTACAAAATGAAAATCATTTATCTGGGTAGCATTAAAAATTATTCCCAGCGATTTAATATCTTTAAAATTACAAACTACAGCCTGTCGTTTAACATTGCAAGTAAGTTTGCGAAGTTTCTTTTTTGCAAAATAATATTTGAATCTATCAATAATCTTCATATTGAGAAAACGAAATAACAAAGATATAATAAATGTAATAAAAATATAAATCAATAATAAAAAATAGTAATTTTGCTGTGAAGCAGGAAATTCTATCGCCTCGGAGAATGCTTCGGGGAGGAAAGTCCGGACAACACAGGGCACTGCACTTTCGAAAGAAAGATATCTGTGAGGGTATGTTTGCGAAGAAGAAAATAACCGTCCTGCATTGTTGGGACAAGGGTGAGAAGGTGGGGTAAGAGCCCACCGGTAACAGTGGTAACATTGTTAGCCGTTCGCACTGCAGGTTGCAAGATCATGTACACCGGCGTTTGAGGGCTGCCCGTCCGAGCCGGGGGGTGGATCGCATTAGATAAATGATAGAACTCGACAGAATCTGGCTTACATTCCTGCTTCATTTTTTTAAACAAAATCATTATTTTGCTGTTTAAAAACAAATTATTATTTTCGAGAAAATTTTAAATTTGTTAGTATGAAAATCCGAAATTTAGTTTTATTAGTTTTTGTAATTTCAATTTTTGCTTTTTCGTGTAAAAATAATCAGAAAAAAAAAGAAGTTAAAGAAGTTGAACCTGGAACAACAATTCTGAGTGGTCAATTAAAGAACTACAAAAACAACATTATCATATTAAAAACCACATCAAGCACAGACACAATTTATATAAAAAATGATGCCGGAGATTTTCTTAAAACAATAAAAACAGACTTCCCTATTTACGTTGATTTTATTAATGACAATAACAATTTGATTTTGTACCTTTTGCCAAAAGATGAATTAATAATTAATGCAGATTGTTTTGATTTTAATAAAACCGTAAAGTTTAAGGGGAAATCTCAACCGGCAAATGAATATTTAAACAGTTTTATTATCACTATAAAAAACGCGGGAATAAATTCAGAAAATTTCATTTACTCCTCTAAATTTGAAACTTTTAAAACTTCCCTTCAAAACCTTATAAGTCAATTAGAAACCGTGTTGAACGATTTTTCAAAAAAACATAATAAAGATTTTGAGGAATTTATAAATCTTGAAATAGAAAGGATAAAAATGCTTAAAGCAAGTTTAATGATAAGTTATTATAATCCCATATTAAGAACAGATAAGAAAAATGCAGATTTTGAAAAAGAAATTGAATCCGCTATTTATTCGGTAGATATGAACAATTCAAAACTGTTAATGTTTTCCGATTTTAAAAATTTTGGATTTAACATCATAAATTATAAAATGAATATTGAATTACGAAACTCTCGTCGTGAATTAAAGTCAGCTCCTGAATATACTGAAATGTTCTTTAAATATGCAAAAGAAATATATACAGAAAAAGATATTAAAGAAGAAATGTTTTATGTGTTTATAAAAGAGTTTCTAAATTATTACGGACCTGAATCAGTTTATGAAGCATATCTGGATTATAAGAGCTTTACTTCGAGTAGGGAGCACCTAAGCGAATTGAATAATATTTTTGAAGAATTCAGTAAAACTGCTCCCGGTAAAGAGTGCATAAATTGGAAATTTCCGGACAAAAATGGAAAGGTTTACAGTTTAAGTGATTTCAAAGGAAAATATGTTTATATTGATGTATGGGCAAGTTGGTGTGGTCCGTGCAGAACAGAAATTCCGTACCTGAAAGTCTTAAAAGAAAAGTTTAAAAATAAAAACATTGCTATTATTGGGATTAGTGTAGATGAAAACAGAAATGATTGGTTAAATTTTCTCGAATCGCAAAATTTGGCTGGGATTCAACTTTATGCCGGAGGATGGAACAACGATCTTGTTAATTTCTTTAAAATTAACGGAATTCCAAGATTTATTTTGCTTGATAAGGAAGGTAAGATTATAAATGCAAATGCAGAACGTCCATCCGGTAATATTGAAAAAGTACTTAACAGTTTAGAAGGAATTTAGTATAGATAAAAGTCTAATTATCACTAATTTTTAGTCCTATCAACTTTTTGAGAATATTTTTAACACTTTAAAATCGGTATTAATAAGCATAACAATAATAATCATTATAAACCAGGGAATAAAAGTAAGAGATAATTCCTGTGGAAACCAAAACCAATTCAACGAGATTAATATAATTAGTATTGCATAGGAGAATTTAAAATATTCTCTGTATTTATTTTTTAGTATTATACCTAAAAATGCAGGAAAAGTCCAAATTATATTAAGATTGTTTCCAATTGCCGGATGTAATGAATATAATCCCAAAGCCAATAAAAATATCCCGGTAAGTCCGAAAACAACACAAACAAGGTAATAAGTAAATTTTCTGGTTTTATTAAAAACCGTCAGTAAAACAATTATCAAAAGANNAATAAGAAAAAATATTTATAGAACTATTGGGAAAAGCATCCATGATTACATTTTCTTCGAGAAGCAGGTCTGAAGCATTAAAGAATAGATACAAATAATCCGGCAAAAACATATAATCCGAAGGCGAAGCTTTTTGATCAGTAACTAATCCCATTCCAAGATTTATCCCAAAATTTATCCAATAATCTTTTTCGACATAAGGTTTTAAAAGTTGTCGAAAAGTTTTACCATTAAAGTTCGATTTTTCAAAGTCAATACGTCTATTTGTCGCTAACTCCAGAACATCTTTTATTTTTGTAGCACAATTATTTTTAAGGAAATCGTAACGATAATAACGTTTTTCGGAATTATAATACTCTTCGAGCAAGTGGTAAATATTTTCTTTTTCTTGCGGAGTAAGGTCTAACAGCTGTTCGTAAATTTTCCTTTTAGTCTGTTCGGAAAAATAAACAAAATAATGAAAATCATCTATTGACAAGCAATAATCCAGATCCCCGCGGATAAACTTTGTGTAAAAATTTGGTGTATTAAAATCAAAAGTTCCGTAATTATATACTTTATCAATTCCAAGAGAATCATCTTTTATTCTAATAGCAGTGTGTCCAAAATAAGCATAGAGTTCGTCTCCAGGTAATTGTGTAATAAGCGATACTCTTGCACCGGAGGAAAGAGCAAAAACACTATTTAAACCCATAGAAAATAAGACAAACAATAAAAAAAACTTATTCATTTTCATAATTTCATTTTTTATTCTTCGTAATAAATACGCTTTACTCTTTGAGAAATTCCGGTAATAATTTCATAAGGGATGGTATTCAAATTTTCGGCCATTTCAAACACAGTATTTTCTTTTCCAAAAACTATAACAGTATCTCCCTCGGCTGCATTAATTCCTGTAATATCAATCATGCATAAATCCATGCAAATATCTCCAATAGTTGGAGCTTTTTGACCGTTAACAAGGAAATACCAATTTCCGTTGCCCAATCTTCTATCGAGGCCATCGGCATAGCCTATGGGAACAGTAGCGATAACAGAATCGCGATTAACTTTACCAGAACGATTATAGCTTACAGTTTCACCTTTTTTTACTTTTTTAATTTGTAAAATTGAAGATTTTAACTGAGATACGGGTTCTGTAAATTTTGAATTTATTAAAGAATCATAACCGTACAATCCGATTCCAAGCCTTACCATTTCGAAATGATATTGTGGGAATCTCATTATTCCAGCTGTATTTAGTACATGTCTCACAGGTTTTATTCCGGTAAGATATACAATTCTATTATAAATTCTATTAAATATTTCTATTTGTAATTTGGTAAAAGAATCAAAACTGTTATTATCCGAAGCTGCAAGATGCGTAAACACAGAACCAAATTTAAGATATGGATTATTACAAATAATTTCAGCAGCATTAAAAATATCATCTTCAACAAGGCCAAGTCTGTGCATTCCGGTATCAATTTTAAGATGAATTTTAATGGTTTTCTTTTTGTAAAAAGCCCTATCTGAAAGATTTTGTAAAATTTTTATAGAAAAAACTTCTGGTTCTAAATCGTAATCAAACAATAAATCAGTTTGTTTTTGTAAAAAACTCATAACCATAATCGGAAGTAAAATCCCGTTATTTCTCAGGTCTATCGCCTCGTCAATATTTGCAACAGCAAGATAGTTTATTTTTTCATGTTGCAAAAGCGAAGCTATTTCGCGAAATCCACTGCCATAAGAATATGCTTTAGTAACTGCCATCAAAGATGTTTCCGGATTTAATAAACTGCGAAAATATCTTAGATTTTTTCTTATTATTCCCAAATCAGTTTCAAGAACAGTATCATGGGCTTTAAGTTCGAGATGAGTAATAATTCTTTCGAAACGAAAATTTCTGGAACCTTTTATTAAAATGGCATAATCAGTGAAATCAACATTTTGCAGGTTCCGGATGAAATCATCAACAGATTCGTAAAACATAGAGTTATGGGCAAAAATATCGGCTCTTTGAGAAAGTTGTTTCCCTATGCCAACAAACTTTGAAATATTTTTAAGTTTTAGTAAATCTGCAACTTTATTATATGGCTGGTCTTGATTAGAAACGTTTCCGGCAAAATCCGAAAGAATAAGTAAAGTTTTTCTGCCGTTTCGTTTAGAGTTTAAATAATCAAGAGCTATTTCGAGCGAATTAATATCGTTAATATATGAATCATTAATAATTAAGCTGTTTTTATTACCGTCAATTGTTTGAAGACGCATTGAAACTTGGGGTAAGTTGCTAAATCTTTTCAATATTTTTTCGTCGGTATGTAAATCCAGTTCAAATAAAACAGAGAAACAAGTAAGAGCATTGAAAACCGATGCTTTGTCAGTAAAAGGAATTGTAATACGATCAGTTCCAAAATTATAGGAAATAGAAATTTCAGTTTGAGTTGTTTTTTGTTTTATCTTTTTAACAAAAATATCTCCTTTTTCTCCTTTAGACGACCATTTAATTAGTTTTTTATTTTTATATAACTTTTGAATTTGATTACTAAGAATTTCATCATCAGCAGGGAAAATTATTGAATGTGAATTTTTTGCCAGAATAATCTTTTCATTAATTTTTTGAACAATATCAACAAAATTATCTTGGTGGGCATCACCAATATTTGTGATAACGGTAATTTCAGGTAAAATTATTTTTTGAAGTTTTTCCATTTCACCCGGCTTGCTAATTCCGGCTTCAATAATTGCGATGTCATAATAATCATCTAGCAGCCATAGTGATAAAGGCACACCAATTTGAGAGTTGTAACTCTTAGGAGATTTACAAACACGAAACTTTAATTCAAGCAAGTGGTTCAACCATTCTTTTACAACAGTTTTACCGTTGCTGCCGGTTATTGCAATTATTTTTGATTTATATTTTTTTCTTTTTAAAGCTGCAATTTGTTGCAGGACAAAAATGGTATCATCATGCAAAATAAAAGCAGCATCAGGAAACTGTGTGTAATCAAAATTTTTATTCACGACAAAAGCCCTTACACCATTGTTGTAAAGTTCTTTTACAAAACTGTGACCATCATGATTACTTCCTTTTATGGCTACAAACAAAACAGTCGTATTGTTAAGAGAAACAGATATTTTTCGGCTGTCAATTTCTATTTTATCGAAAAAAACATTTTCGTTTCCACCAAACCCGGCCGAAATTTCAAAAGCTATTTGTTTTGTGTTGAATAACATTATTTTATTTTATTAGCAATATTATAACATCTACGACAAAGAGGTTCGTAAATATCTTTTTCCCCTAACTCAACGATTTTATTACTTTTTGTTTTGCGGTAACTGAATTGAGCGAGGTCGCCACAATGCACACATACGGCATGAACTTTTGTTACATATTCTGCAACTGCAAATAGAGCCGGCATTGGACCAAAAGGACGTCCTGCAAAATCCATATCCAAACCAGCCACAATTACTCTAGTTCCTTGATTAGCGAGTTTAATACAAACTTCTACAATCCCATTATCAAAAAACTGAGCTTCATCTATACCAACAACATCAACATCAGCAGTAAGGAGTAAAATTTTCTGAGAAGATTCTACAGGAGTAGAACGAATGGAATTTGCATTATGCGAAACAACTTCATCTTCGCTGTATCGGACATCAATAGCAGGTTTAAAAATTTCCACTTTTTGTTTAGCATATTCAGCTCTGCGAAGTCGGCGGATAAGTTCTTCGGTTTTCCCCGAAAACATAGACCCGGCTATAACTTCAATCCATCCTTTTTTTGGTTCACCTTTTTTTAATTGATCAATAAACATTATTTTTTTTTCTAATTTTGTCAAATCAATTACAAATTTAGAAAATTATTGATATGAATAAATTAAGTCAAACAAAAGAAAAATTAAAAAGAATTCAACTTTTTATCGAAACAATTGAAGGTGAGGATTTTAGCAATATAGAAAAGGATATTTTACTTGAAAAAATACGAAATCTTTATGAAATTGTTTTAGGGATTGATGCAGAAGTAAAAATTACAGGTAAATTTGAAAAACAAGAAAAAGAAGTTGAAAAAATATTTGAGGACAACAAGGAAGTAAAAACTCCCCCGATTGAAGAAATGATTCAAAAAACAGATCCTGTAAAATCAGAAAAGCAGGAGATTTTTGATATTGAATTTATTGAGGAAAGTATAGATATAGAAAGACATCAGAATAAACAAACTGAACAAAAACAAACTATAAAAGAATCAGAACCGGTAAAAAAAGAAGAGAGTACAATCCAAAGACAAACTTTAAAACAAACATCTCTATTTAACGGTAATACTACCACTGTTAAAACCGTTGGAGAAACTCTCGGACAGGATAAAACTGCATTAAACGAAATCATCGGAAAGAATAAGCAACAGAAAGATTTAATTACAAAACTTAATTTAAAACCAATCAGCGACATAAAATCGGCAATAGGTATAGGCGACAGATTTTTGTACATACGTGAATTGTTTAATAATGATAAGGATCTTTTTGAGCAGGTCTTAAATCATTTAAACAATTTAAAAAACTATGAGGAAGCCTTAGAATATATTAACTCTAATTTTAACTGGAATTTTAGTGATGAAAATGTAGTTTCATTTTTAACAATAGTCAGAAGAAGATATTTATAACAAAATAATGATAAAATTTAACAAGAAACATTTTAATGTTTTTTTTGTAACATTTCTACTTTTAAATTTTATTTTAAAAGTTACATTATCTCAAAATTTAGCACAAACAAAAAGTAGAGTACAGATTTTAAGTTCTGAAGAATTTCATGGAAGAGGCTACGTTTTTGAGGGTGCCGACAAATCGGCAGAATATATTTCCAATGAGTTGCGAAATATAGGAGTAAAAGCATTTAAAGAATCTTATTTTCAAGTATTTGGATATTCGGTTAATACTTTCCCTGATGATGGTTATGTAAAATTAAACCGACAAAAGCTGCTTCCTGGCAAAGATTATTTGTTTGGACATTCAAGTCCGAAAATTTCAAAAAAATACGAAATTTTTCTTCCAGACTCAATTTTACTTAATGATACGATAAAATTTGAGGAAATGCTTCGAGAGTCAGAGTTTAAAAACTATGCTCTTATAATAGATTATTTAAAAACTAAAAATCTTGATATCAAAAAATACTACATCCGCAAGATGATGTATAATAAGGATTTTGGTTGTATAGTTGAGTTAATTCCGGATGAATTGATGTGGTCAGTAAGTCGTTTTGTACAAACTTATCCTGTAATAAAGATACAAAGAGGGAGTTTCGATTTTAAATCCAAAAGGTTGAAAATAAAAATAAATTCCAAATATTTTCCTGTTTTTGCGGCAAAAAATGTAATAGGATATATTCCCGGTGAAACAGATAGGTTTATTGTTTTCACTGCACACTATGATCATCTGGGCAGAATGGGTAAAAGTGTATATTTTCCTGGAGCTCAGGATAATGCTAGTGGTGTTGCAATGCTCTTGGATTTAGCTGATTATTACTCAAAAAATCCACCCAAACATTCAATAGCTTTTATATTTTTCTTTGGTGAAGAGGCAGGACTTTTGGGATCAAGGTTTTACACACAATATCCCTTTTTTCCTCTTGAAAAAATAGATTTTTTAATAAATCTTGACCTTGTTGGGACAGGTGATGAAGGAATAACTGTTGTTAACGGAGCAGAAGAAGAATATGAGGAATATATGAGAATTTTAAACGAAATAAATAACGAACTCGATTTATTGCCACAAATTAATAAAAGAGGGAAATCGGTCAATTCGGATCATGCACCTTTCAATGATAAGGGAGTAAAAGGAATCTTTATTTACAGTATGGGAGGAAAAACATATTATCATAGTCCAAAAGATAAACCCGAAACATTGACATTTGCAGGATATGAAAGTCTTTTTAAATTACTTACTGAATTTGTTTTAAGAATTGAAAATAAATAAAATGGCAAAATTATACATTGTTCCCACCCCGATAGGCAATCTGGAAGATATGACTTTCAGAGCCGTGAGAATACTTAAAGAGGTTGATTATATTCTTGCAGAAGACACTCGTACATCATCAATACTTTTAAAGCATTATAACATTGAAGCTAAATTATATAGTCACCATAAATTTAATGAGCATAAGGCAGTTAAACACATAGCTGAACGAATAGCTTCTGGGGAGAGTTTTGCATTAATATCTGATGCCGGCACACCTTCAATATCTGATCCGGGATATTTATTAGTTTCAACCTGTATAAAAATAGGCGTTGAAGTAGAATGTTTGCCAGGAGCAACAGCTTTTGTTCCGGCACTGGTAAATTCAGGATTCCCTTCCAACAGGTTCTGCTTTGAAGGATTTCTTCCACAAAAAAAAGGAAGAAATAAAAGACTAGAAAAATTAAAAGATGAAGAGCGTACAATCATATTTGCGTACAATCATATTTTATGAGTCCCCTTTTCGTCTTTTAAAAACATTAAAGGACCTATACAATATATACAAAAATGGACGTAATGCATGTGTGTGCAGAGAATTAACAAAAATTCATGAGGAAAATATCAGAGGAAATTTAGAATCGCTGATTGCATATTTCGAATCAAGAAACGTAAAAGGAGAAATTGTTATAATTATTGAAGCAAAGACGAAAAACAAAGAAATAGAAAACGAATTATAAAAAGCCCAAAATACATATTTTTACAATAAATTAACAAACAGGTTAAGTTTTAATAATAGTCAATATTTTTTTTTGAAAAAAATTATGAAAACTTTAATCTGTTTAATATTAGTATTTTTAATTGTTGGAAAAATACATTCTCAAGCAAGGTATTATAAAGCCCAAATGCACTGTCATTCTACTAACAGTGATGGGAATTATACCCCTCAAGAATTAGTAGAAAAATATAAAAATTCAGGTTATGAAATTATCATGATCACAGATCATAATTATCTGACACTTTCGAGTGAAGTTAATGTTCCGGGGGTTTTGATTATTCAATCGGAAGAAATAACGTTTGACCGACACTGGAATGGTTTCTTTTTAAATGATCAGATAATACCAACAGAAAATTACACATGTCAGGAAGCAATAGATGCAGTGCGATTACAAGGAGGTCTTATTCAGTTAAATCATTATCGTAAAGGTCTATTTTCTCCTGCAAGTTGGGCAGCAAATTCTGCAGATATTTTAGCTTTCGAAAATGGACCTGATTTTTTAGAAATATGGAATACAGGCACTGAACTAACTCAAACAAATGATGACAAATCTGTCTGGGACTCAGTACTAACGGCAGGAAAAATTGTTTGGGGGAGTGCAACTGATGACTTCCATCCTTCAACTATAGAGTACCTTGAATACAATAAAGAGTGGAATATGATCTGGTTAGACAGCCTTTGCCCCCTAAATGTATATAATTCACTTAAAGAAGGGAAGTTTTATGCATCTACAGGAGTAGAAATTTCTCGTTACGAAGTAACAAATGGTGGAACATACAAAGAGATTTACATAGAAAGTCCCAATGCTCAAAAAATCGCTTTTTGGGGACCCAATCATCAAAAATTTATTGAATTCAATTCAAATACAGCTACTTTCATTTTAAGCAACCATGATTACGTTAGAGCAGAATTGATAAAATCAGGATTTCTCGGGACAAATACTCAATATGCTTGGACTCAACCAGTATTTTTACATCAACAAAGCACAACTGAATTAGCCGAAAACTATATTAAAGGTTTATCTATATATCCGAATCCTGCTCAAAACATTATTTTCATAAAAAATTCAAATTCAAATAATAAAATAAACTCAATTAGTGTTTTTAATAATTCCGGGATTTGCTTATATAAAAATAGAAACATTATAAACGATATTCATTTAATATCAACAGAAAATTGGGCTTCAGGAGTTTACACTTTTTTAATAGAATTTGAGAATAAAAATATTTTAAGAAAAAACATTTCCGTCATAAATTAAAAGATATTTAATTATCTAATTTCAGTAAGGCAAATTATTCGAAGTTATATAATATGAATAAGTCGTTTTCCATTTTCTTTTTGTTGGGGCAGAATATACTTCCGTAGTTTGTTGTGTAATGAAATTTCTGTAGATATTCTCCATATCGGTA